>JAEZGU010000230.1 GCA_023416855.1 Bacillota bacterium | reverse complement strand
GTACTCTAATATTATAATATCTGCTTTTTTCCCTACTTCTATACTACCTATTATGCTACTGCGGTCAACAGCTGCAGCAGCATTTATAGTTAAAGCTGTTATTATTTCTTCTATTGACATTTTCATATGTAAAGCCGCAAGGGCTATTACTAATGGTATAGAGTTTGTAAAGCAACTACCTGGATTAAAATCTGTTGCTAAAGCAACAGCACAGTTAGAATCAATCATTTCTCTTGCTCTTGCATATTCTTCCTTCAAGCAAAATGCAGTTGCCGGCAAAAGAGTTGCTATTGTGTCTGATTCAGATAGCATTTTTATTCCTTTATCTGATGCTTGAAGCAGGTGATCTGCTGAAGTGCATCCTAACTCAACAGCTAACTCCGTTCCACCTAATTGAACTATTTCATCTGCATGTATTTTTAACTTTAAGCCTAATTTTTTAGCTTCAGCTAAAAATCTTTTTGACTGTTCTACAGTAAATACATTTTTTTCACAAAATATATCGGCGAATTCAGCTAAATTTTCACTTGCTGCTTCCTTCATTACATCGATCATATAATCAATAAATTCTTCTTCTTTACCTTTGTATTCAGGTAATACGCTGTGCGGTCCTAAAAACGTAGGAACTACATCAACTAAATGAGTTTCATTCAGTTTTTTCATTGCTTGAAGTTGTTTTATTTCTGTTTCTTTATCTAAGCCATAGCCACTTTTTCCTTCAACTGTTGTAACTCCCATGGCTATAAATTTATCTAATCTTTTTTTGCCTATTTCTATAAATTCTTTTAGTGAAGTGCTTCTTGTAGCTCTAACCGAACTTGTGATACCTCCTCCACGCTCCATTATAGACATGTAGCTATCTCCCTTTAATCGCCAAGAAAATTCATCAGCCCTATAACCACCAAATATAAGATGCGTATGTGAATCCACAAATCCAGGAAGAACTGCTTTTCCTTGTGCATCTATAACTTTGTACTCATTTTGATTGTATTTATCTAAAATAGCATCTGTTGTTCCAACATCAACAATTATATCATCGTTTATAACAACGCATCCGTTTTTAATCATACCAATATCAGCCATATCCTTGCCATGTTTCGGTGCTTTACCTTTACATGTAATAAGCTCAGATGCATTTTTTATAATAAGCTTGCTCATACGTTCCCTCCTTCTCTTAAATTGGGGCCATTTGGCATGTCCCCTTCCCTCTAAAGTCGAGTCTCCAACACTTGATTAAAGTTAAAATTCTCCAATCTTAAATAATGATCTGCTGTATCAACAAGTGCCTGTAAAGGAACTAATCCAACTATTTCGCTTCCTACAATATTAACTCCATATCGTTCGGCTTCCATTTTTATAGTTTCAAAAACTCTATATATGGATGATTTTGTATAGTCAGTTAAATTCATTGAAACTTGAACAATACCTCTATCTTCAAGCTCAATGCCAAGTGCTTTTACATATCTGAATCCACCATTCATAAATCTTACATTCTTAGCAATTTTAGTAGCAATTTCTAAGTTGTCAGTTCCAAGGTTTACATTGTAAGCAACAAGTGGCATTCTTGCTCCAATTGCTGTTACTCCTGCTGTCGGATGCATTGTACTCGGTCCAAAATCCGGAATCCATTGTTCATCCTTCATTTTTTCAGCCATTCCTTCAAATTGGCCTTTTCTAATGTTTGCAAGATTCTCTCTGTGAGGAGCAGATGCCGATTTTTCATATAAGAAAAATGGTAATCCATACATATCAGCTGCTTCTTTTGCTACTTCCTTAGCAAGTGCATCAGCTTCTTCTACTGTTACATTTCTTATAGGAATAAATGGTATAACATCTACTGCTCCCATACGTGGGTGCTGACCTTCATGCTTTGTTAAATCTATTAATTCAACGGCTTTGCCAATCGCTTCAATCATAGCAATTTTTAATGCATCCGGCTCTCCTACTATTGTAACAACAGACCTATTGTGATCTTCATCGCTTGAATAATCCAAAAGCTTCACATTATGTCTTCCTCTAAACACATCAAGTATTTTTTCTATTTTTTGCAAATCTCTACCTTCACTAAAATTAGGCACACATTCAACAATTCTTTCCATTTCTTCCTCCATTATTTATTAAAATTCTTAAATGTTCTTTCTATTAAATCGTCACTTGCAACAAAAGGTATTGTTATATGGTCTTCCCCTTTGTTCATTTTGTTATATTCAATAGTAGTTTCAATAGAATGTTCATTTCTTGCCCATGAACGTCTTGAAACTCCTACCATTGTATCCCATGGCATTGATTTCCTAAGTATTTCATCAACTCTTTCACTTCCATCCAACACCATACCGAATCCGCCATTAATAGATTTGCTTATACCAACCCCACCACCATTATGAAGAGCTATCAGCGACATACCTCTTGCGGCATTACCTGCATAGCAGTGAACTGCCATATCAGCTGTTACATTGCTACCATCGTATATGTTGGACGTTTCTCTATAAGGAGAATCTGTTCCACCTGTATCATGATGATCTCTACCCAACATTACAGGTCCTATTTCTTTATTTCTTACCATTTCGTTAAACTTTAAAGCTATATCTCTTCTACCAAGTGCATCTTGATAAAGTATTCTTGCTTTAGTACCTACAACTAATTTGTTTTTTTCTGCATCCCTAATCCATATGTAATTATCTCTGTCCTGTCCTCTCCTATCAGGATTTATAACTGACATAGCTGCATGGTCCGTCTTTCTTAAATCTTCTTCCTTGCCACTTAAGCAAACCCATCTAAATGGTCCATATCCATAATCGAATAACATAGGTCCCATTATGTCCTCTACATAGGAAGGGAAAATAAATCCTTCGCTTGTATCTACGCCATTCTTAGCAATTTCCTTTATTCCAGCATCAAATACCGCTTTCATAAAAGCATTGCCATAGTCAAAGAAATATGTTCCTCTATCAACTAATGTTTTAACAGCTCTATAGTGTTCAGCCAAAGATCTATCAACTAATTCCACAAACTTCTCTTTGTTAGTATTCAACATTTCCGTTCTTTCTTCAAACGTTAATCCTTTAGGACAATATCCTCCATCATATGGCACATGGCATGATGTTTGATCAGATAATAAATCTATATGTATATTATTATTTACTGCATATTCCAACAAATCAACTATATTTCCATGATATGCAATCGATATAGTCTGTTTTTTATTTTTATATTCATATGCTATTTTAAACGCTTCTTCTAAGTTATCGGTAACAACAGATACCCATCCTTGGCTAAGTCTTGTTTCAATTCTTGAATAGTCAACTTCCGCAATGATTCCCACTCCATTAGCTATTTCAATTGCTTTTGGCTGAGCACCACTCATTCCTCCAAGGCCTGATGTAATAAATAAATGTCCTGCTAAATCCTTATCATTAGGTATTCCTAATTCTTTTCTTCCTGCATTGATTAATGTATTAAATGTTCCATGAACAATTCCTTGTGGTCCTATATACATCCAACCCCCGGCAGTCATCTGTCCGTAGCTTGAACATCCCATTGCAGTTGCTTTAGCCCAATCCTCAGGATTATCAAACATTCCAATCATTAAACCATTTGATATTATTACTCGTGGACTGTTTTTATGAGATTTAAACAGTCCTAATGGATGACCGGACATAACAGTAAGAGTTTGCTCATCTGTCAATTGTTCTAAATATTTTTTCAAAAGTTGATATTGCATCCAATTTTGACACACTTGACCGGTTTCACCGTATGTAACTAACTCATAAGGATAAAGAGCTACTTCATGATCTAAGTTATTGTCTATCATTACCTGAAAAGCCTTGCCTTCAATACATTTTCCTTTGTATTCATCTATAGGCTTCCCATAAATTCTTTCCTTTGGCATAAATCTATAACCGTAGATTCTGCCTCTTGTCATTAATTCTTCTAAAAATTCAGGAGCTAATTTTTCGTGCAAGCTTTCAGGTACATACCTTAAAGCATTTTTTAATGCAAGCTTTATTTCTCTTTCATTTAGTGTAAGCTCTCTTTTTGGTGCTCTCCTTACATTATCCTTAAATTTAGGATATTCAGGAAGAACATCATCTAATTTAATGGTCATTGCATTTGAAATGTCTAAATTATTCATATATACGCCTCCATTTATCATTAATTTTATCATAAACACTTTATTCGAAAAAAAGTCTAATCTTAAGATTAGTTAAAGCTTTATTATTTATAATAAATTTATAGTTAATAAGTACAACTTATTAATAATACCCTCTCCCCCTTGTTTTTTTATAAATATCTATTAGGTCTTACGTACGTGTAGGGCCTAATTTTTTTAGTATTTAACCAATTAAAAAAATTCCTCAAGCTTATATAAAAATAATATAATAAGTTGAGGAATTTATCAATGAATAATTAAATTGTTATTAATTTCTTTCTGTGTATATTTTCACTGCATCTCTTAAGAACTCAGCACAACCCGGTTGTTCATTGTCATAATATGCTTTGAATCTTTCATCGTCCACGTACATTTGTGTTAAATTAGCGTGAGCTTCCTTATCATATCTGCCCCAACAAAATGAAATCCATTTTGCATGCAAATCTGCAGCTTTCTGTCCAAGCTCTCCCGATGGATCTCCTGTAGCATAGGCTTGCTTTAATGTTTCTAAAACTGAATTGCCTAAACTCTCTAATTCCTTATATTGTTCTTCAGTCATATTTCTAAATTGTTGATTTGATTTTTCAACAGTTTCTTCACCATATTTTTCTCTAATTTCTTTACCATATTTTATTTCATTTTCATCTACTAATTTTTTCTTAAATCCTTCAAATTTTTCTTTATCGCTCATTTTTATTATACCTTCCTTACTTAAAATTGTTTTTTCAACATTACCAATTAAAATGTCTAATTGGTGTCTTCTTGCAAGGAGTTCATCATAATGCTGTTTAAGAGCCTTTACTTCGCTGTATTCAGGTGAAGACATTATTTCTTTTATTTCATCTAAGCCAACACCTAATTCTCTGTAAAACAATATTTGCTGTAGCATATTTAGCTCAGCTTGACCATATATTCGATATCCTGATGAATTGATTCTTGCCGGCTTTAATAAATCAATTTCATCATAGTATCTTAATGTTCGTGTACTGATTCCTGCTAAATTGCTTAATTTTTTAATTGTATATTCCATGTTGACTCCTCCTTACATATAAAGAATACACCTTAACGCAACGTCAATGTCAATAGTTATTTGAAAAATTTTATATACTTTGGAATTTTGGTATAATATTAAATGAATGTTCTTTATTTTTAGACCATTTTGAATTTTTTAAGTTTCCTTCAAATATTATATTGCTTTTTAATTTTAAAAAATCCTGTGGTCGTACAAGATTTCTGGATTTATTCAAATTAGCTGCTCCAATTTTATTAAGGATATAATAAACAAACTCAGAACATAAAAACCTATCATCATAATATTTTTCTTTATTAAATAAGCTATTAATTAGTCCAATATAATTATATTTGTAATTGTCACTATTAAAAATAAATTCATTAAGTAATTTCTCTGCTCTTTCATATTGTTCAGCTGTTACTTCTATTTCTAAAACCATTCCTTTTAAATTTCTATGCCATCCATAAACCCCTTTATCTAAATTTTCTTCAACAAAGCGTCCAACAAATGGATTGTAGCTGTTTTTTCTTCCAAAACTATACATACTATTTAAATCCTTATTTAGAGATATAGATGAATGTGTATAATCATCATTCTTTATAACACTTATAATTCTTGATAGTACTGTATTAGTTTTTGTAAGTACAATATATATTTTTTTCATAATTTCTCCAATCACAAAATGTAATAATACAATTATGAAAAAAATATTTTAATACTGCATAAATAGATTATTAACGAATCATTAGAATTTAGTTAAACTATGTAAAGGAAACAGTCACTGAAATTTATCAAACAACTTTTTGCTTATATAATTAATAAACAAAATAAATATAATGTACAGAATAGATTTAATTGGATTTTCAATAAAAGAGCTTATATTTTCTCCTATAAATGCCAGAGATAGCATCATAACAAATTTTGATGGAAGTAAAATTATTAAGAATTTTTTAGTATTCATATTTGCCAATGCTGCTGTTCCGCTTATTAAAAAGGATGGTGCAAACGGAAAACAATATAAAAAAAACATAACTGTCATATTCTTTTTCTTTATTTTCTCTAAAGTGTTTTTGTATTTGCTTTGTTTTATTTTTAATTCAAACTTTTTCCCACCAACCTTTCGTATAAATAAAAACAACAAAAATGAACCAATGCAGTTTCCTATCCATGAATATAAGTATCCATAGAAAAAGCCGAATGATGCTACATTGATTATTACAAAAGCGATTAAAGGTAATATAGGAAGAAATGCCTCGATAATTGGGAATAAAATACCAGCTATCGGTCCTCCTGCTTCAACATTTTTTAATACTATCTCTAAAATTTCATCCATTAAATAACCCTATAAATAATTTAGTTTAATTATACCCTTATTTAAGGTATAATAGGCATGATATTTTTAAAAATAATACAATAAAGAAATTATGGAGAATTGTATATGAAATATTTTATTGGTGCATCCATACCAAACTCATATAAGAACAAAATAGAAATGCTACGTGCTCAGTTCAAATTTCTAACAACAGAGCCGCACATTACAATTGTACCTCCACCTGCACTTCCTGATGAAGATTATTTTATAAAGGACTTAATTGAAGTATGCAAAAATACAAAACCATTTAAAATTAAACTTAACAGGTTGGGGCAATTTGGCAATAGGGTTCTTTATGTTAACGTGATTTCTAATGAACTGATCGATTTATACGAGAATATATATGATAAGCTAAGCTTAGAAAAAGAAAAAAGAGGATATACACCTCATTTAACAATAGTAAAGCAACGCCCTAAAAGATTAATCGACATAGAAGCAGTAAAAAAAGGGGCAGAAATCAAATTAATTCCTTGCCCTGAATATACACTAAAATCTATAGTAGTTTATCACCAACCAAAAGAAAAATTTATTTATGTTCCTTATATGGAAATACCATTTTCGATTGATAGGCAATAGATATGCGGTTGATAGGCGGTTATTGTTATTTAAGGCGTTCTTCTATCAGTTTAGCTAATTCATTAGCATACATATCTAATTCAGATTGATTTTCGCCTTCGATCATAACTCTAACCATTGGTTCAGTTCCCGAAGGTCTAATAAGTACTCTGCCTTTTCCACTAAAATGATTTTCAATTTCCTGTATTTTATTTTTTATTATTTCGTCTTCTAAATATGCATTTTTCTTTTCGGGAGAAACATGAGCATTCACCAAAGTTTGGGGCATTACCCTCATAATGCCTGCAAGTTCTGAAAGCTTAGTGTTTTTCTCCTTCATAACACTTAATAGTTGTAATGCTGTAAGAAGTCCGTCACCGGTAGTATTGTAATCAAGAAATATTATGTGTCCTGATTGTTC
>JAEZGU010000166.1 GCA_023416855.1 Bacillota bacterium | reverse complement strand
CTTACTATTTCAGTTTCAAAAGGTTTTCCTGCACCAACCGCATGTGTTATGATTAAATTTTTCTGCAGGAGCTTTGACTCTTCCTTTGAAATTGAAACATCGCTGAATTTTCCAAATCCTGTTGTTATCACATAAACAACATCTTCATTTTCAACAAATTCATCAACTATTTTTCTTGATTCTTTAATTTTATCTACTGCTGATTCTGATAACTCAACCTCATAATAATTTCTGCAAACTGCTACAACATCTTCAAGGGTCAAAGAATTACCTGTAATAACTACCTTTCCCATATTATCCTCCTAAAATTTTTAATTTTTCTAAAAAAGAAAGAGACAAATTTCAGTGTACAACAAGTACAACTAAAATTTGCCTCCCAATGTCTAATATCTATAGGCTATTTTATGCTTACATTATATTACAATTTCAGCAAGTTGTCAAATCAGTCTTTATCTTCTTTACTGAATAAGATTAATTTTGCATCTACCAACGCGGGTACATCACCACTTATGTCATTTGGATAAACCATAATTCTATCATTAGGTTCAAGTGATGAATGCATGAAATTTGTAATTGTGTCAGCCCCAACCATTATATCATATTCTACATTGCTGTCAGACAAAGCATATATTCTCATCATACCATTGGTGTCTCTTGAAACTTCCTTTACAGAAACATTTATTTTAGACGCTTCATCATAAAATGCAAGCATTTGATTGCCACCTGCCAATTCAACATAATCAGCCATAAACTGCTCACCAGCTTCTAAATCAAAATCCCTTGCTTTGCTTAATTTTAATTCACCATTTTCTGTTGTAACCGTTAAATTATCCTTGGCAACCTCTTTTACAGTACCGGTTATTCTGTTTATTACCTTACCTTCTGTGGTCTCTCGTGCATTATAATCATGATTTTCATCTCTCACAATATCAAATTTGTCTCCCTCAAGTTTGTTTATTCCAACATATTCACCAATATATATATTTCTTGTTCTTTCAGGGTCAACATTGTAAACATCCACTTTATCTTGGTTTTGTACGTGAACGCCTTTGTTATCTATTTTGATTACCTTACCTTGAGCAGTGAATTTGGAAGGATTTCTTTCGTTTACAATTACCTCTTCTTTATTTTCTGCATTTTGACTATCTAAGCCCTGCGGACTATTTTCACATGATATAATTAATGATATCATTATTAATATTATCAAAATAGTATTTAATCTTTTCATAATTTCCCTCCATAGTTGCTAACAATAATATACTTACCAATAAAGAATCATATATTCTATTATTAACTTGATTATTTCTTCTAGTTAATAAAAATATATTTACAATTCTTAGGTGGTGTGCTATATTTAAACTGTTTTATAAAGAATAAATTACCATTTAAAATACGAGGGATAATGATGGATTCATTAGATATGCAAATTATTGAGAATATCGAAAAAGAAGGAAGAATTTCTCACGAAGAGCTTTCAAAACGATTAAATTTATCAAGGCCTGCAATTCATAATAGAGTAACCAAGCTTGAGGAACAAGGAATAATATCAGGTTATAAAGCAACTATTAACTGGGTTAAGCTTGGGTATACAACTAATGCAATGATTTCTTTAAGAGTTAGGACTACAAACTATGACGTATTGCTTGACCAGTTAAAAAACCTTAAAATAAAGGACTTGGTTATCGAAGAATGTCATATAGTAACAGGCACATGGTGCATATTAATGAAGGTTAGATGTATATCACCTCTTGGATTAAAAGCATTACAGGATGAATTGCACAAAATAGAATGCATTAAGGAATCTTCAACATCACTTATATTATCTTCACTATATGATTAAAAAAACCAGCTAAGCTGGTTTTTCTTATTGTGTAACAACAAGGTTCCCGGGACCCAACAGCAATCTTTGATTGCGTTGTTGGGTGGGGTTCTTATTATTTTTTAATTCCTTCTAAAGCCTTATCAACAGCTTCTTTTATAGCATTACTTGTAAATGTTGCACCTGATACTCCTTCCACATCTGTAGAATTTGCTTCTTCAATCTTTGCAGGCAGCTGGTCTATTGCATTTGATCCAACACCCTGAGTTTCCTTTTCTCCAACAACGTCAACTTTTACTATGTCATCTCGGTTAACTTCTACAGTTACTTTTACTTCTCCGCCATAACCTTGGGCTGTGCCTGTTAATTTCTGGGTTCCAGCAATATTTCCATTTCCATTTGTATTTACATTATTGTTATTTGTATTACCGGTTCCATTAGTGCCATTTGTTCCGGGTGTTCCGGGAGCTGTTGTTCCAGGTGTAGTATTGTTACCTGGCGGTGTAGTAGTGCCAGGTTTATTATTATTTGCGCAAGCAACTACACCAAAAAGCATTATAATACATAAAATTAACGCTATTTTTTTCATAAAAAGCCTCCAAAAATTAATTTTAATTTAAATATAGTATAACCAAAATTTTAATATTAATTTAAAAATAAAAAAACCAACAAATTAATGTTGGTTTTTTTCAACTTTTTATTATTTAATTGTTAAGTCAATTTCTTTACGATTTTCGTATGCTTTGTTAATAGCTCCTACTAAATCACCATGAGCATCAGTTAAACTCATAGTAGCAGTTGAAGTAACATCTGCAAGCATTGCTTTTTCATCAGCTGTTAAAGCATCATATTTAGCTTTATCTTCTGGTTTGT
>JAEZGU010000133.1 GCA_023416855.1 Bacillota bacterium | reverse complement strand
AAACAATGATGAAGTTGAAACACCAAGCACAAATAGCTGCTTAGCTATATTGAAAAAAGTGATTCTTGCACTACAGCATCTTGTTGCAATGTTTGGCGCTACAGTATTAGTACCAATACTAACAGGATTAAATGCATCAGTTGCATTAGTATCTGCAGGGGTAGGAACTCTTATATTCCATGCTGTAACAAAGAAAAAAGTACCTGTATTCTTAGGTTCTTCATTTGCTTTTATAGGCGGAATAATCGCAGTTACAGATGCGCATAACGGTGATCTTGCCTACGCTCAAGGTGGCATAGTAGTAGCAGGTTTGTTATATGTATTAATGTCTTTAGTAATTAAGAAAATAGGAATGGATTTTATAAAAAAATATCTTCCTTCTCATGTTATAGGACCAATGATAATAGTTATAGGCTTAAACCTTGTTCCAGTAGCATTTGATATGGCAAGTGGCAACTTCCTACTTGCTATTATAACTCTTGGTACAGCAATTGCTATAAATTTATTCGGTAAAGGATTCTTTAAACAACTTTCAATTTTAACTGCTGTTGTTGTAGGTTATATAACAGCACAAATACTTGGTCAGGTGGACCCAACTTCCTTTGTAAATGCACCATTACTTGCAGTACCAGCATTTACTTTACCAAAGTTCAGCATGCCTGCAATAGCAATTATTGCTCCTGTAGTACTTGCAGTTTTCATGGAGCATGTAGGTGATATAACTACAAATGGACAAGTTGTAGGAAAAGATTTTATACAAGATCCTGGATTAAATAGAACTTTACTTGGTGATGGTCTTGCTACTTTGTTTGCTGGTCTTATAGGAGGTCCTGCAAATACAACTTATGGTGAAAATACAGGTGTTTTAGCTATAACAAAGAACTATGACCCATCAATATTAAGATTGGCTGCAATATTTGCAATTATTCTTGGGTTCGTAGCAAAAATTGGTGGTTTCCTTGGAACTATACCTACTCCGGTTATGGGTGGAATAAGCTTAATGTTATTCTCAATGATTTCTCTTATAGGAGTAAAAACTATAAAAAATAACAACGTAGAATTTAATATTGTAAATGTTATAGTGATGGTTGTAATACTAATCTTAGGATTATGGGGCTCTTACTTCCAAAATATGACCGGTATCAATATTGGTATAAAAATAAACGAAACCATTTCAATCACAGGCTTAAGCTTAGCTGCGATAGTAGGTGTTGTGTTAAACGCAATGCTTTCATCTAAAACAGCAAAATAATTATATAAAAAGATAAAGATAAATAGAATCCATGGGTTAAAAACTCATGGATTTTTATTTTAGTATATAATTGAATATTTTTTAAATTAGAAAACTGTACGAATTAAAGAAAAAATATTTTGTAGATTTTTATTTTTAATCTTTCCAAACTTGTGAGAATATACGTAACCAATTATCACCTAATATATCACAAATATTTTCGTTAGAATACCCTAATTTTAGTAGAGCATCTGTAATTTGTGGAATTTGATGTACTTCTACCTGATTTAAGTGATTATCAAAGTACCCTCCATTTTCAGGATATTTTTTACGGTTTGCATCTGCTAATCTTACAAATGCATCCATATCATATACATAGTCAAGGCCTATCCCAGCATGTTTAGGTCCTACAAGCTGTACTATATGATCAATATTTTTAACAAATTGTTCAACTAAGTTTTTTTCATTTCCCAAAAATAATCCAAAGCCAGTCACACCAAATACTCCTCCATTTTGAGCGATAGCTTTTATTTGATCATCTTTATAACATCTTTGATGATTAGTTACAGCTGCAACATTACCGTGGCTTACAATTACCGGTGTTTCCGATTCTTCAATTGTTTCCATGGAAGTGCGATATCCTGTATGAGCTACATCTACAATCATACCTACCTTATTCATCTCTTTTATTAATTTGCGCCCAAATTCGCTTAATCCTTGATCATCATCTTCATGGCAACCATAACCTACAAGATTTTTTGCATTATAAGCCATTAACATATGTCTTATGCCACAATCATAGAAAAACTTAACCATTGATAAATTAGTTCCAATTGGAGAAGTCCCTTGGAAATGCAAGCCTACTGCTAACTTATTTTGTTCTTTAGCACGCTTAATATCTTCCACATTTTTTACAAAAACTATATCCTTTGACCTACTTAATATTAATGCTCTAATCAAAATGATATTTCTTATGGTTTCCATAGTTTTATGTAAATCTGATGCGATTGTCAACGAAACAAAATTAAACCCATTTTCTTTCATCCTATTAAGTGCAGAAAACAAATTAGAAAATTTACTACCTGGCATTAATGGCAATGTTGTATCAACAACAAATGCCTGTTTATGCAATAATTCTGCTTCTTTTGAAATGTTCCAACTTTCATACATATAATACCCCTCCTTATTTATATAATTCAAAAAATACATACATTATTGAGTCCTAAATTTTTGTTCAGCTATCATTTATGCATTAATTCAAAGTAATTCCTCGACATAAAGGATCGTTATTGTTTATAATAAAATGATGATTGCCAGTTATATATGATTGACCTTGTATTTCAGGTATAATAGCATCAAAATTTCCAACTTTAATTTCTTTCAAGACTTTACCTATAAATTTAGTACCTATAATACTTTCATTAATAAAAGGTTCATTAATCTTTATTTGGTTATTAAAATACTTTAGTGCAAGCATAGCACTTGTTCCTGAGCCACATGGAGATCTATCTACTTGATTATTGCCAAATACTACACAATTTCTGTGAGTCAATCTTTCACTACTATTTGAGTCATAAATTTCAACAAGCTCTACCTTATTTAAACATCTATTTTCAGGATGATAAATATACGTATTATCATTAATTATCTCTAATAATTTCATGCCATAAAAAATCAATTTTTGGATGTTTTCTTTCTTTATTTCAATAGATAACTCATTAGCTGATACTAAGCAAAAGAAATTACCTCCGTAAGCTATATCAATACTAATCTCTTTTAACCCTAAAAAAGGTAATTTTAAATTCTTATATAAAACAAAAGATGGCACATTTCTGAAAGATACATTCTTTACAAGTCCATTTTCAACATTGGCATAGGCATAAATCAAGCCCGCTGGTGTTTCTAAAATTACTTCAGTAATATTTTCTATTTTCTTATTTAAAATTCCTAACTCTATAATAGAAGTAACAGCTCCAATGATTCCATGTCCGCACATGTTCAGATATCCATCAGAATGCATAAAAAATATACCTATATCAGCCAATTTGTTTAAAGGTTCACAGAGAATGGCTCCAAACATATTATCATGCCCTCTCGGTTCCAATATAAGAGCACTTCTTAAGTGATCATAATTATCATTAAAAAACGCTTTCTTTTCAGATATACTATTACCCTTTAAAAACGGTATGCCACCAGTTATAATTCTTAATGGCTCACCCATAACATGATAATCTACTGTAAAAATATGGGTTGTTAAATTCATACTTGCCTCCGTTATTACTAATTATACATATAATAGCAATAACTGTGCCATAGTAATAAGCAATAATATCCATTGAAAAATGTAATATTTAACTTATATATAATATATTTAAAAAAGATGTATTCTTAAAACGTCTATAATTAGACATATGCTATATATAACAACAAATATTTATGTCTATAATTGAACAAGTGTTTATTATTAGACATTTTTGCTATAGTTGATTACTTTATTTTCCATAACAATATTATATTTTTTCAATTTATAATATAATGAAGTTCTTGGTATATTCAGTATTTTAGTAGCATTAGTTATATTCCCTTTAGAGCTCTCAAGAGCCATTAATATTGCTTTTTTCTCTGCATTAGAAACAGCAGTATTTAAATCTATTAATATTGTATCCTCGGTTATTTCTGGTTCTGAAACAGAATGTGCATCATAAATATATTCAGGTAAAAATTCTAATCTAACCTTGCCAGTCTTATAGCTTTTAAGCATAATAACAATACGTTCAATAACATTCTTTAATTCTCTAATATTGCCATCCCATCTGTAACTAACAAGAATTTTCATAATATTTTCGGGTATTTCAGGAATGTTTACACCATATTGCATACAAAAGTTCTTTAAAAAATAGTTAACAAATAACTCAATATCATTTTTTCTCTCTTTTAACGATGGTATTTCTACAATAACTGAGCTAAGTCGATAATACAAATCTTCTCTAAACTTACCTTCTAAAACTAACTCTTTTAAATTCTTGTTGGTTGCGCTTATGATTCTTATATCTAATTTAATATCTGAATATCCACCTAATCTTGTAATAATACCATCTTCTAATACCCTCAAAAATTTCGGTTGCATATCTAAAGGCATGTCCCCAATTTCATCTAAAAAAATGGTACCGTTGTTAGCGGCTTCAATCTTTCCTACTTTCCCTTTTTTATCAGCACCTGTGAAAGCTCCACCTTCATATCCAAACAATTCACTTTCAAACAAACTATAAGGGATAGCACTACAATTAACAGGAATAAATAATCCTTTTCTGTTACTTTCAGTATGTATTGATCTAGCTATAACTTCTTTGCCTGTTCCACTCTCACCTAAAATCAAAATATTTATGTTTGAATTAGATATGTTTTTGCAAAGTTCAATGGTCTTCTTAAATTTCTCATTGTTACCTATTATTTTTGAAAAAGAATATTTATTGTGATTTATTGAATGAATCTCCTTCTTTAATAAAGTAAGATTAGCAGTAGTCTTCTCTAAAAGTTTAGTAATTTTTATATAATCTGTAATATCTCTCTCTAAACTTATACCACCAGTAAGATTATTATTACTGTCATATAAAGGAGCTGCACTTATGACTATATAATAATCTTTTTTAGGACTGTTATAAACATCCTCAAAAGGCTGTTGTTCTTTTATAACCTTTGGTAAAAGGGCATCAGGAAAAAATATCCGAACATCATTACCTATTATTTCTTCTTTACTTATACTGTAAAAATTCTCTGCAGCAGTATTCCAATACTTTACTACACATTTATTATCTACTATGCATAATGATTGTTTAATACTATCAAGTACAGAATTAAACAAATAAGCATTCAAACTATCAAATCCATCATCCATTTCAAACCTCACAAAATAATTAGTATTTAAAATACAAATAACAGCTAATTTACCACTTAATTCCTTTATTATATCTATTTTTTATATATAAAGCAATAAAAATTGAATCAATTGTTATTATATATATAATACATCCAGAATCAAAAAATCCTTCAAATTTGAAGGATTTTTTATTATTCTTTTAGTTTTGTATGGAGGCGGACCGTACCAGTTTATATCCACAATTAACATTTCTGAATATAGGCAAAAATTGGTAAGATAATAAAAATAATCGCCCTTATATTCAAGGGCGATGCTTACATTTCTATTATGCAATATTATTTAAGAATTCACTTTCCGAAACATCTGGTTGTTCATAAATAGTAAACGGATCAATATCTATACATTCTCTTGGATCGTATTTACCATTTATATCCCAAGCAACAGTATCATTAAGTATAGTTAAAGTGCTTTTAAATATTTCTATATCTTTTATTTGCTGAAAAATTCCAGAGTTAATCTTTTCAGTCATATCGAGGCACTTTATAGATCCATCATCAAAATAAGCATATACTTTGTAATCATCTGTTGCAACTGCCTGAACGACCTTTGGAAAATATTCATTATCCATTTTATCACCTCATTTATACTAATGGGTTAATTTCTTTAAGCGGTTTATCCGACTTAGATAACTCCCAATTTTGCATTAATTCATCTTTATGTATCTCACACCAAGCAAGAACTATTTTCAATTGTTTAGCAGGCAAAAGACCTTTATAAACTTTACCATCTAATATATCTATCAGAGCCTTGTAACCTGCATATTCAGCGTGAAAATGTGGCGGATTATGATCTGAGTAATACATTGTTATTCTAATTCCATAAAACAATGATATTTCTGGCATAATTTTTGACTCCTTTTTTCTTTATTATATCATTATGAAATAAATATTCAAGAAAAAATAATACTATTTATAATTACATTGTAAAATCTTCCTCTAATAGCAATGATAAATTTATCATTATTACCACGCACAAAATAGGTCTCTCCGAGCTTTCGTATGGACTCGATAATGTTCAACAGTAATAAATTACTGACTAACAATTGTATTATGATACCGATAAATAGGAGTTTTATATAGGCACTCATTTTTATAAGCACATAACAAATGTAATTAGAATTACAGATAAACCTCTCTTCAAAAGCATTTTAAACACCTCCATACGATGCTTTGAATTCTCCTTTAAAGAGTAAATAGAAAACAAATCATCCAAAATCAAAAATCTTCACTAAATTAATTTTTTATAGCCACATAATAATACTTATATACAATATAAACATAAAAAAATCAAATTGTAAATGATCTTGTTGTAAGCATTTGGAACAAACTACATATATATAACGTCAAACGATAAGTAATGATAAGTGTTTTATAGCAATTAAATAATATATATAAATGGACATAATTTGTTTAGCAGTATAAAATATAAGTATATCAAGGTGGGGTAAAAAGTAATGAAAAAATATTTGATTTTAATATTTGCTATATCTATTCTTCTAAGCTCATGTAATCAACAAGCAGCTAATGGTAACATTCCAAATGAACCGCTTGAATATGTAGGAGAAAATTCCAAAAAAATAGAGGAGAATTATTCAAAACTGCATGAATTTGCTTTAATGTATGAAAAATATGCTCAGGGGTATGCATCAGATGATTATACTCCTCTTTTATACACAATAAATCTGTTAACAGATTTAAACAAAGAAGATAAATTTTTGTATGAAAATGAAATTACAATTCCATATGAAGATGCAAAGAAGATTTCATCATTATTTATGAGTTATGAGATAAGTGAAGATACATATTCAGGAACTCATTATTATCCCATTGCAGAATATCCGGATATTATCCTTGAGCCCTTTGAAATCAATAGTTCAGAGGATCAAATAAGCATATTGTATGGAAGATTTGTTAATGATGAGCAAGGAAACAAACATTGGCTTTACCCGGTAAAGTATGCTGCTGTTCCTTATAAATTGGCTGAAGAAGATATCCCATCCATATTATCTGATGTTTTTAAAGCCGGAGAGCAGATGTACAGAATTATTAACCTGGAAAATATTTATGATATCGATGCTGCAAAAAATATATATACCAATAATGGTTATGGTGAATTGTTTTCAGAAAAATCATACGATTTAGCAAGCCCTGAAGATCTTGTTGCAATGTCAAAACGTGTGAATAGTCGTTTATATAGCGAAATACGTGCAACTTACAATCTTATGTGTGATATAGATATGATCGGTGTAGAATTTGAACCTATGGGCAAATATACAAACTATACACAAAGTTATGACCACAGAGTCCATGATATGTCAGGGTTTTGCGGAGCTTTCAATGGAAACAACTACACCATAAGCAATTTAAGCGTCTTAGAAGAAATAGAAGTATCATACGATATTGTTGAAAATTCCAATGGATTTTTCTCTATATTGGGACAAGGGGCTTTAGTTAAGGATTTAAATATTTTTAATGCAAATATAGATTACATAGGTGAAGAAGGTTCAATGACGGCAGGAATACTTGCCGGAAAAATATATGGCTCTAAAGTAGAAAACTGCAAGGTAAGTGGTTTAGTCAAAGGAACTTCAAATGTAGGGGGATTAGCAGGAGAAGTTAGCAGTGTTTATGATATAAGTGATGAAGTGCTAAAATGCGAAATTATCAATTGCCATGCTGATGTTGATGTCTATGGTGGAAACTGGATTGGCGGTTTTACCGGAAGCAATAATGCAAATATATTAAATTGCAGTGTTAAAGGTACCCTTATATGTGATGAAATTGTAAATAATAAAGGACTTTGGACAGGAGAGATGCCCTTTGGCATAGGAGGATTTACCGGTCACAACATAAAAGAAATAAGTAACAGCGGAGCAAATGTGTGGGTTAAAACAATGGTTAATGTAAAATGGGTAGGCTCTTTTATCGGTTATAACGATGGTCATGTATATGAATGCTTTTACAACGGAACTCTATCACACTGGGATCCTATTGGATTTGACCCTAATGAATATAGAGAACCAAGAAAAAGTTATATCTTAAATTTATTACAAGAAGAATATTATACAAGACTATTTGAAATTGAATAGCCTTTTTATTCATATTTTTCGCATAATCCTCTACTTCCTCATACCCACTAAATATATTGTATACCTTATTAACGTTCTCAATTGAAGCATGAAAACGATAATGATATTCATCCTCTTGTATATTTTGAAAGTAAAAATCTTTTAAATCCATAACTAAATGGAAAACTTTAGAAATAATTCGTCCACAACAAAAAAACTCTTCAAATTTGAAGAGTTTTTAATATTTTTCCATAATTTTCTATTGAGGCGGACCGTACCAGTTTATATCCACAATTGATATTAAAATCTATAGGCATAAGGTTTCAAGATAGACTTATAATAAAGCCTTCATTTGGGGGCTTTATTATATTTAGTAGTTTATTTTTGTAATTAAAGAATAAGTAAAGATACATCATTATTCACGAACATTTTTAAATCCATTATAGAACGTTTTGGATTTATCTCTAATGTGAAGAAAACATGAGCCAAATATTTCATATAATTTGAATGTTGAGTATTAATCTTTCACACAATATTATAGATCTTTATAATAAGCATATCCACAAAGAAGTATGCCGGATCCTCCAATTGTAGATAGTACTTGCCCAACTGCTCTAAAATTAGATGTGTTATTATTTAAATATCTTTCTAACTGATTTGAATCCACCCCATTTTCGTATTTTTGCAAATAATTATATCCCATTTCTTTTCCTATAGTACCTGATGAAAATATTAATATAAAGCCAATAACACATACAATTGATAATATATATATAGCATTTTTCATAAATTCTTTTTTCATCTTATACCTCTTCTTAGACTTAATTTTACTACTGTGACGCTAAATTTGAATAATACGTCTTAACACATGTCCTTTTTAAGAAACAATCCATACAGCAACTTTATTATCCTTAGTAATTGATAATCTCATATGATAAACTACATTCCTTAAATAATCATTACAAGAAATTGAATTCCCTACTTATCTTTTAGAATTATTTTATTAGGTATTTGAACTTTAAAATGGTAATACAGTAAGTATATATCCACCAACTACTAAGCTCAAAAAATTGGCTGATATAACAAATAATAATATGTTTTTCCTATGTTCCTTAATACATGATAGTAGTACGATACCCTCAACTATTACAATAAGTATTTCAAGAGCTATTAATCCAAAAAACATATAGGTTTCTATTGGAAACAAACCATTAATCCAAATATTCAGTGCCCCTTGTGTTATAAGATTAATTATTATAAATGTTAACCATGACTTTCTATCTTTAAATCCAAATAAGTAAAATACAACCCCTTCAATTAATAATGTAAGTATAACACGCAATGTTATTAATGTAATAGATCGCTCTATTGATTTTCCTGGGGTAAGTGTTTGTGACTCCAGATTTAATGTATAAATGTTTTGATATGTATATATTGGTTTTATAAAATTTATCTCATATGTAAGATTATCTGTTTTAACACTTAAAGTACATTTAGACGATTCTCTTACCTCACGGGAATAAAAAACATAGTACTTTTCCAACACCTTATCGATTTCCTTACCCTTAGTAAATAAATTGTCCTTTCCAATACTAATTTCTAAATCTTTAGGAGCATTTGGCACTATAATCATTACTGATGGTGGTTCTGTGGAATTTCCATAGCTTACATTAGTTATACTCATTAACATAACAAATGTAATTAGAATTACAGACAAACCTCTCTTCAAAAGCATTTTAAACTCCTCCATACGATGCTTTGATTTCTTCCTTTAAAGGGTAAATAGAAAACAAATCATCCAAAATCAAAAATCTTCACTAAATTTATTTTTTATAACCACATAATACTACTAATGTTTATTTTATAAAGATAGTATTGTGGCCTAATATTCGTATGACCTAATATCAACACCAAATGTATATAAAAATTCTTTATCATTTGTATAGCTGCATGATACCATTATTTTATCACCAACGCTAATAAAAGGACCGTTACTATTACTATCAATTATTAGAATATCTAACAGATCATCTTTATTTAATTTCTCTCCAAAAGCAAGGGCATCTTCTTCCTTCATTTTTACATCTTTTATAGATATAAAAACTTTGTTTTCTTGTATATTAATTTTATCAATATTACCTTGTATGTTAAAGCTCTTTCCGGTATCATCTATTTTGTTTGAATCTATGCTTAAATCTTCTGTTTTTTCAGTTGTAACTCCATCTTCAGTTATCTTACATATTATACTGTGTGCTTCATTTTGCTCGCCTTTATAAGAATTAAATCCGTTCGTTGATAATACAAATTCATTTTCTGAAGCTGCTAACTTTAATTCATAGTTATAACCTAAAGAATTAAATAAAAAAATCTTTTCAGGTTTATTCTTATTTATATAGTATAAATCAGTTGAAAGATAATTAAAACTTTCATCATAATTAGCTACTGAAACAATAATAAAATCCTTATCAACACCAACAGTACCAACATATTCATATTTATTAGGTTCAAACATATTCTTATAGCTTTTATCAAGTGAAATAATTTCTGTTAGATAATCAGCTGCAGGTCTACCCATTCCTACGTTATAAACTAAATGATAGTTTGAAGTTTTAAATCTGCCCCTTCCAAAAGAAGAAAAGCTCTTTAATTGTTCAAACAGTTCATTTGATTTAGCAAAGTAAAAATTATTAAAACCTTTTTCTACATACATAGGAATATTTGCAAAATACTCTTTATCAAAGTTTATTCTTCCAAAATAATCATCATACATTTCACTGTAGTTTATAGAAAAATAACCTTCGCTTTCTATTTCTCCAGCAAATCTAATTTGTATTCCACCAGTATCTTTATCTCTTGAAATCCATTTGACAATAAGACCACACACCTCATCTTTAACTTTAACATTTTCATCTAATTCATTAGTTTCATATGTCTTACCCGTGTATGTAACAGTACCGATTTTATCAGTTAACTGAATATCATTTAATAAAAATGATCTGCCTTTTTCATTCCAATAAATATCTACTTTTACTTTGAATATTCCTAATTCTTTTGGGAGGTTTTTCACTTTAGACATATCATCATATAGCAATTGAAAGCTTTCTGCTGCTGCATCATATTTCTCTTTTATAATTATACTGCTTTCCTCATCAGGAACAAAATATATTATGCCCTTATGATTTAATGGATAATTATAAATTCCATCAGTAATGATTTCACCTGTCAGATATTCTGTTCTATCAATATTATCATTTGAATCTGATTTATCTTTTTCATCAATATCCACAGTATTATTATTGATATTTTCAGTGTTCTCATTAGTATTAACGTTTCTATCAGAGCATGCTGTAACTAATAATATTAGCATTGTAATAATTATAATTATTTTCTTCATATTTTTTCTCCCAAAAATATTATTACTGCTTTTTCAGTATTAATTTTTGTAAATGATATATTATATAGACGTTTTAAACATTAAAAAGTTGCTTTGACGTAATAATCTAAAATTTATAATCTATAAATACTGTATTGTCTATTTTAGTATATTACTATCACCTATTCACTAATGATGAAATCAGACATTTTTACTTCTTTCCATTCAGTTCCTTTGGGAGAAAAATTGGAATATAGAATTATCAAACCATCTTCATTGATGATAGCTTTTAATTGAAAATTCATTTCTTTTGGCTGCAAATATTCATCATATAATTGTTGATAATTACTATCACCTTTTTCCTTTGCTTCTTTAATATACTCAACTGTATCAGGATCTTTGTCATAGTTTTTATGGATCACTGTATAATTAAATATAGATTCTACATTTCCATTAATTATCTCTTCTTTATAATCCGATATATTAAAATCTAACAATTGATAATAAGGAGAAAATGCATTAATAGATTCCCCTTGTAAGTATGAACTTATTTTAAAATAATTTAAATTATCAGATTCATCTAACGGAACTGTCTCGCCTGTTTTAATATTAACTTTATATAATCTGCTTGAATCTTCCTCTTGATATTTAAATGCATTAATGTATAGCCAACCATCTTTTAATTCCATATAGTAATTAGACCTCATGCCTATTGCATTATTATCTGCATCTTTGTAGGTAGTTACGCCATAAACATAGTTATTATCTCCCAGCTGACTTTCTTCTTCACCATTTATTGATATATACAGTTTTGAAGAATATGCAATCCTATAGCTTTTAATCTGAATATTGATTATATCATCATCTATTTTAAATGTTCTATCAAATATTAATGGCCATGGATTATCTGATGGATCTGCATACAAAGTTGGAGGTGTGGAATTAATTATTAATCCATCTTCACTTGTAAAACTGTACTTCCAACCAAATTCATCTACTGCAAAACGCCACGTCATTGGAAAATATGTAACATTTCGAAATGACAAAAGAGGATATTTTTCTGTAGAATTATTAATCGCCTTGCCATTAACTACAATATTAAATTTTGGTATTGAAGCCGTATACTTATTTGAATTTTTCCAGTTTTGTTTGTATGGTTCGTATTCTACTGTTTCAGTTGTCTTGTATATTTCAAGACCTTTCAAATTATCCCATTCAGTTACAAGCCCTAAAAATCTGCTGTCAAAGTAAGTCATAGGAAAATACGTAATATTTTTATACACAATAAATGGGTATTGTCTATATTCATTTTCAATTGCTATTTCATTAATTGTTACATTAAATGTGGGTAATGTTACAGTTACTTCTGTTGCAAAAACATTAGATGTATTTACAATACTAAACAAGAATATCATGACTGATAAAAATAATATCTTTAATATATTAGTAGTTAGATTTTTCATTTCCTATCTCCTCGTATTACGATAATTTTTTTAACAATGACTTTAACGATTTTATTTAATTGTTTATGATTATTCAATACCTTCTGTAGCATTTAATTCAAATTCACCAATTACAGTAATACCATCATTTTCATATAATGGTATTACACGTTTTCCTTTATGCTTTTCTTGCCATTCAACGGCTTCATCTGGTGTAATAAATTCTGGTCCATATAAATCAGTACTTAAAATATAACCATAAGTTCCATCTATGCCTTGTGCAGCTATAAGATCAGGTGATCCTTCTGATTCTAAGCCATATGTTTGTCCATTTTCATTTACTCCTTTTAATAAATGAAAATCAAGTGCCTGAGAATTATTATATTCTTGTTCTTTTTTTTCCTTTAGTGCTGGTATTTTTGCTTCCATTTTATCTACAATATCCTTTAACTCTTTGATTGAAAGCTTTGACATAATCTCAACCTGCTTTACTGGATCCAAATTGCTAATCTTATTTTCTTCAGGTATTAATTCAGATGGTAAATAAAAATATTTTTGAAGTAATTCCTTCTTTGTAGGATCTTCTATACTATCAAGATACTCTTCAAGAGACTTATTTGTAATGTCAAATTCTTCGCATAATGCAGTATTTTCATTGACCACTGTAATTCTGTTATCCTCAGGGGATATTCTGTCACTTGCAATTACATAAGCACCTCCAAAAATAATTAATAAGCTTATTATTAAACCCAATATTTTTTTCATTAATATTCCTCCCTTTACAACACGATTTTTTATCAGTTATATATATAGACAATTCATTTTCAGGTTTTGCAACAATATTTTTTAATAGTATAAATTATATTTTGAACAAAATAGGAACTGAATTGAATACAGTTCCCGTCAAATAATTCTATTTAATACTTTCTGCCATTTTAATCATTTCTTCTTGTGCTATAAAGCCATCTATAACAAAAATACAATCATACGATGTAAAGATTAAAATTTTATGGTCATTTTTACTGTAAATATAACCTTGGTTACCATTGATAAGGACAATTGTTTCTGTTCTGTTCTCTGTATCTATACCTGCGGTTGCATCTGCACCAAAATATCCATAATTAATTATTTCATTTTCTTTATTTATATATGACACTTCAACACTATTGTCATTTACAAATGTGTCTGATAGTTCATATCCTTCCGGCAAATAATGCGGATAATACTTCTCAGTTAATTCTGATGGAACAGGTGAAGGATCATTTTCTGTTAATGACAATATAGAAAACTTTTCTTTTTGCTCGATAAAAAAGTTTATTACCGTTATTTTAAATGCATCTACTGTTGAAAATGTTATATAAAATCCAATAGTAAATATTGCAATGAAAATTGCTGCTTTTGTTGCAAGCTTTTTTAATTTCATAAGACTATTTTTTCTTTTCATATCATTTTCATAGCTTTTTATCATTTTTAATATTTTACTGTCTAATTCTTTTTGATTTGAATTAACAATAAAATCATCATTAGAGAATTTTTTATATATTTCTTTATCTTCCTCTGCAGATATAATTGCAGCTCTTCTAAGTAAAAGTTCACCATATTCTTCTTTAAAATCATTATTAGAATTCAATATCTTCACTTCCCTTCAATCTATCTGCCAACATTCTTAAAGCCCTTGTTTTATACATTCTAATGCTGTTTGTTTTTACACCTATAGCTTGTGCTATTAGATCATCATCAAATTCATAAATATATTTTAACTTTAAAACCATTTTGTAATTGTCCGGCATATGCTCTAATGCAGATCTTATGTCTGAGGAACTGCTATTTTCAAATACTTCTTCATAATCATCAACTACACCTAAATATTCAGACATTTCATTGAAGTCTTTAAAATCT
>JAEZGU010000014.1 GCA_023416855.1 Bacillota bacterium | reverse complement strand
GACCTAATTCTATCAATAATTTATCATATGATAATTCTTTTAGCAGATAGTAATAGCTTTTGATTGCAGCAGGTAGATCAAGATTTTCATCAATTACATGATCTGCTGAAATTTCATTATCTTTCAGCATACAGTAATTGTATGAGGCTATATTTTTATCAGGAATTGGATCATTCCATGTTGTGTCTAAATGGAACCAATAACCGTCAAGTTTAACCATGTTCCATATATGCAATTCTGAATTCGCCATACCTGTAACTAATTTAACCGGTATATTAAGCTTGTTTAGCATATTGTATGTTAACAATGCATAGCCGTTGCATACTGATTTGCCTTGAGTAAGTAAATCATAATCGGAATAAAGCAATTTATTTTCATCATATTTACTATTTGATATTATATAATCATGGACTGCTTTAACTTTTTCATGGTTGTTCATATCTGTTTTAATTATTTCAGATAATATGTTATCAATTTGCTTATCTGCCTGATTTCTTTCGGATTTAGTAATTATATAATCAACATCAACGTTTATATTGCTTACTTTTGTCGTGCCTTCAATTTTCCAACCTACAGATTTTATGTTTGAATTCAAATAAGGATCCTTATTAACAACGTTTTTTAAAACTTCTTCTATATTGTTCAAGGAGCCTGTATATTTTATTTGAAATACTTCATTATAATTATTCATTTGTTCAAAGAGAACTTTTTCTAACTCAAAAAAATTACTTGCATTGTAATCAGCTGCATAAGTATTTAATGAGAAAACTGTAGCGGTTGTTATAACTGTGCTTAAGCAAATTGTTAAAAATTTCTTCATACAATCACCCTTCCTGTACATCCTAACAATAATTATATACTATTATTTTGATTAATTAAAGCAATTATTATTTTATGTTGTAAGATTCATAAAATTAATGTATTATTATGTATAATTGTCCAAAATTATAGCATTACTTTAATTAGACGAATAAAATTATAAAAAAGTTCCCAAAAGGAGTAAAATATGTATAAAAATATTTTAGAAGAAATACTTTTGAGTGATAAACCTTCAGAGGGTATATATAAATTAATAGAAACAGGGCAAATAGATATTATAATGCCAGAATTATTAAAATTAAAAGGATTTGATCAAAAAACACCTTATCATGATAAAGATGTGTTAAATCATACGATGGCAGTAGTAGATGCAATTGAACCAAAATTAACATTAAGAATGGCTGCGCTTTTGCATGATATATCTAAACCTGAATGTTTTACAGTAGATGAGAAGGGTAGAGGACATTTTTATGGTCATCATTTAAAATCTGCTGTGGAGAGTGAAAAAATATTAAAAAGATTAGGTTATGATGATGATTTTGTTACCGAAGTATGTATATTGATTAAATATCATTATATAAAGGACATTGTATCAAACGTTAAAGAACAGGGTATCAAACAGTTTGTTGATTCAGTGGGAGAGCATAGAATAGATTATATGCTTAAGCTTATAGTAGCAGATATGGACGGTAAACCTGATAATAAAGGAAATATGGAAGTTGTAGAAAAATTAAAGAAGTTAGTAGATGAATACAAGAATAGTATTTAAAAAAGACGACCTAATGGCCGTTTTTTATAAAAGGTTCATATAATATTTCCACTTCAAAATTCTTAACACAGACTCATTAATTCTCTCTTCGGAGATTATTTTTGAGTTTACTGCATTTAATAAAGAATTATAGCTTTTTTCAAAATCAGTTACTATTAGCATATCATTACCTGCAGATACGGCTAATACTTCAGCTGATGATTCTGTTTGAAGTTCTGATATTGCACCCATAGATAAATCATCAGTCATAATTATTCCTGTAAACTCCATATCATTTCTTAATATATCTACAACATTTTTTGATAGCGATGCAGGAAGAGTTGTATCAATTGCTTCCACAATGTTATGAGAAATTAATATACTTTCAGCACCTGCTAAAATTCCTTCTTTAAAAGGAATAAAATCATTTTCTAAAAATTGCTGGTATGGGCGAGTGTCTGTTGCTGAACCGGTATGTGTATCAACGTTGTTTCCGTAACCGGGAAAATGCTTTAGCGAGGATGATATTTTCTGTTCTTTCATTGCTTCCACAACAGTTTTTACGTAATGGGCAGTTTCCTCAGCTGATTTACCAAAACTTCTTTGGAATATAAAATCTGTTTCGTTAACAGATACATCTGCAACTGGAGCCAAATTTAAATTAATTCCCAAACTTAATAATAACTTTGATTTTGCAATTGCATCTCTTTTAATTTCTTCAAAGCCACCTAATGCATAAAGTTCTTGAGGTGATTTAAATCTTTCGTTTGATAGAAGTGGATTTGAACTTATCCTTACTACAGTTCCGCCTTCTTCATCAACAGCCATTATCATTGGTACTGTATTATTATTTTGGCAATATTCAATGTTATTAATAACTTCTTCTTTTGTTTTATTAGCAAAATCTTTTCCAAACATTATAAAACCGCCTGGTTTCATGGAAAGATATGATGTTAATTTTTCATCCTCCGGATACCTAACCAAGAACATCTGTCCAATTTTTTCTTCTATGGTCATTTTCTCCAATGTTAAAATAGCTTCTTTTTCAAATTCGTGAAACAAGCTTTCGTCTTCCGGTTTAATTGGTTCCAACGGCTCTTGGGGGTGTTCAATAGGTGGTGTTATATCATTTTTGTCAGAATCAATAGGTGGTTTTGCAACACATCCTGACAATAAGAAAATCATGAAATAAATCAATAAATTTTTCATTTTTATGCTCCTAAATATAATGTACTATTAATATTAACATAGGTACAAATATTATTAAAGCAAAAAAAATAATGGTCAGTGAGAATCATCCCACTGACCACTTGATTATTCTGTTACAGTTTCTTCTTCTAATTCATTTAACATTTCACTCATTTCAGGTGCATTTAGAGCTTCTTCAGGTATTTCAAAATCAGTTGCTTTATCAACATTAAGAATTTCCATAACCATGTAAGCTTTTATACTTTTTAACATATCTAATTCGTCTTGTGGTATTTCACCAAATAAATCAGTCATGCTACTCATTACAATATGAAGAATGTCACCTAAATTCATTTCATACTTAACAATTTCTTCGGTTGCTTCATCAACGTATACTATGCATTTGAAATCGCCAAATTCTCCATTCACTAAAGCTTTTAATGCTTCTAAAGTTGCAGTTTCTTGTTCATTTGTTGGTTCAGGCATTTGTTCTATGCTTTCACCAAGCATGTCTTTATAGATATCGCCTGACATAGTATATTCTAATCTTAAAAGTGTTCTTCCGGCTTCATCTTTATATTTACCAAAATATTTTATGTCTTTAATGTATTTTTCTGTTATTTCTTTATTTTTTGCAATTGTTTCTTTATCGTATTTTAGTAAATCACCAAACATCTCATTGGTAACAGTTTGTTTCATCCAAGTATATGTACCTGTTCCATCGTTCATTCCCATGTATTGGTTTAGACCTTTATCATCCATAGTCATATACATGTTCATAAATGGCTGAGACATTTCTTGTCCTGCAACGTTAACTACTACATCTGCATTTATTTTTGCCTTTAGAGGATTCATGAATAGAGTCATGTACATGTTCATGTTCATATTCATTGTAGAAACACTTCCTGCTGCATCCGGCATATCCATAGACATATTCATTTTAACATCTGCATCGTAGCTTTTCCAATCGTATGATTTGTTATTTGCTGCAGTAAATATTGTTTTTGCATCAACAGGAGTTGTTGTAATAACAACTGTATTTAAGCCTTGATCCCATTCAACACTTGAGCCAAATGCTTCAATAACAGCTCTTATTGGTAGGTAAGTTCTGCCATTAACTATTTTTGCCTGAGTATCTGTTGTTTTTTGTTCTCCATTAATTAATATATAACTTTGATCAATAGGAACTTCAACTTTAACATCACCTTTTACGGCAATAGCAATACGATCATCATTATTCCATTCTACAGTTGCTCCGTAAGTTTCAAGAGCTTTTCTAAATGGAACAAGAGTTCTATTATTTTCATCCACGAAAGGTTGACCTGTTTCTTCAGTAAATTCAACATTTGCTGAATCAATTGCAACTATTATTTCGTTGTTTTGTGCATAAACTGTAGCTGACGTTAATACTAACATTAGTATTAAACTAAGTGTAAAAATTGTTTTTTTCATTAATTCCCTCCTACAAAATTGTATACCTTAAATAAATACTATATCATTGTTAAAAAAATTTCAATATAAAATATATATAATTTTTAATAATGACTGTATTCTATAAAATTATATCATACATAAGTGCAAGTATGTCTGTTTATTTTTAACAGAATAAGGTATAATTAATTATATGTGGTATATTAATGTTTAGGGGTGAAGTATATGAGTAAAATTATTGATATTAATAAAACTGTCTATGAATTATGCAAAGAGTATCCTGAATTGCAGGAAATATTGTCAAGCATTGGTTTTAAAGACATAACATTACCGGGAATGATTAATACTGCAGGTAGATTTATGACACTGACTAAGGGTTCAAAAGCAAAAGGAATACCTTTAGAAAAAATAAAAGAAGAACTAATTCAAAAAGGTTTTGAAATTAAAGAATAAAGGAGAATACAATTATGAGTGAACAAATTAACAACAGAGAATATCGTAAAGAAGTAATACGACAGGTAATAAAGGAACTTCATGACGGCAAGAGCGTTGATGAAGTTAAAGGAAAGTTCGAAGAGGCTTTTAATGGTGTTTCAGCTACAGAGATTACTGAAGCAGAACAAGCACTAATTCAAGAAGGTCTTCCTATAACAGAGGTTCAAAGATTATGTGATGTGCATTCTGCTGTATTTAAAGGATCAATTGAAGAAATTCACAGAGAAACAGATCCAATGAAAATACCTGGTCATCCTGCCAATGTATTATATCTTGAAAATAGAGAAATTGAAAAAATTATAGACAACATAATTAAACCAAATTTAGAAAAATCAGATGGAGATTCAATCGAAAAATTAAAAGAAGGGTTTGAACAGCTACTAAAAATAGATATCCATTATTCTAAAAAGGAAAACCTTTTATTTCCATACATGGAGAAATACGGTATTACTGCTCCGCCAAAAGTTATGTGGGGTGTTGATGATGAAATTAGAGATGATTTAAAAATAGTCTACGCTGATTTATCA
>JAEZGU010000084.1 GCA_023416855.1 Bacillota bacterium | reverse complement strand
ATAGGATGCTTCCCAATCCTATAAAAGAGAGCTGTAATGTGCTGGGCAGAAGGTTCGGTGTTTTTTGAAAGCGTCTGAGAGCCCTTTTGCTCTTATGTCGCTTTTTTTTATGCCATAACCCCATTTTTCAGAGTTTCTTTTCTGAAAAATGGCTGGTAGGTCAAACGCACAGAATGCCAAATTTATGCGAGCTCAAGCGAGCAAATAAAATTGATGCATTCACCTGCGATGCCCTAACCCCATTTTTCAAAAATTTTTTTGAGTTTAGGGTTTATAAATTAAAGCGGCAAGAAAATTATTTAAAAAATAATTTTAAAGGAGAAAAAGAGAATGAATGATTTAGTAAATGGCTGTGGAGTAGCTTTAGTGACACCATTTGCAAATGGAGAAGTTGATTATGAAACTTTGGGGAAATTAGTAGACATGCATGTTAAACTATCAGGTTCAATTATAGTTGCGGGCACAACTGCTGAAACCCCTGCATTGACAGATGATGAATACCATGAGATTGTGAGATTTGTAATTAACAGAGTAGCAAAAAGAATTCCGGTTATAGCTGGAGCGGGGAGTAATTGCACTGCAGCATCAATAAAAAAAGCACAATTTTGCGAAGAAGCAGGCGCAGATGGATTATTGTTAGTAACTCCCTATTATAATAAAACTTCACAAAGAGGATTAATTAATCATTATAAAATGATTGCTGAAAACACTTCATTGCCAATTATAGTGTACAATGTACCCGGTCGAACAGGCATGAATATTGAGCCAAAGACTGTTTTGGAATTATCTAATATTGAAAATATAGTAGGAATCAAAGAAGCCAGTGGTAATATTAGTCAGGTTGCGGAAATACTAAGAATTTGCCCAAATGATTTCTTAGTTTATTCAGGAAATGATGATATGATAATTCCTTTGATGTCATTAGGTGGACATGGAGTCATTTCTGTAGTTGCTAATATTTTGCCGGCAGAAACTAAAAATATAGTTGATTTATATAACAATAGAAACGTGGATGAAGCAAAGGATGCACAATTAAATATGAACGGATTAATAAATGCTTTGTTTATTGAAACAAACCCAATACCAGTGAAAGAAGCAATGGGACTTATGAATTTATGTAGTTCTGAGGTTAGAGAACCGTTATACCCAATGTCAGAAGTAAACAGGCATAAATTAATTAATGAAATGAGAAGCTTTGGCATAAATTGTTAAGGATGGGAGGGAAGCATATGATAAATATCGCTTTATGCGGTTATGGAGCCATGGGAAAAGTGGTGGAGCAGGAAATTAAGACATATGAAAGTATTAATCTTTGTGGAATTTTATCGCCTACCAATGGGAAGTTCGGTGAAGATTTAAATAACATTGATGTAATAATAGATTTCTCAAATCCTGCTAATATAGACTTTTTATTAAATTTTGCTAAGGAAAAAAAATCGGCATTGCTAATATGTACAACCGGTTTTAGCCAAGAGCAAAAAATTAGAATTAAAGAAGCAGGCGATGATATACCTGTGCTTCTTTCGTCAAACACGTCAACGGGAGTAAATGCCTTAAGGAAAATATTAAAGCTAATAAGCAAAGATTTATATAACTTTGATATTGATATTATTGAAAGACATCATAATAAAAAGGTGGATGCTCCAAGTGGTACTGCTAAAACATTAGCTGAGGACATAATGAAAGAGACAGGCAGAGAAAAAATTGAGACGATTTCAATGAGAGCCGGAACAATTCCGGGTGAGCATACGGTGATATTCTCAGGAGTCGATGAAGTTATAGAAATAAAGCATACAGCATATTCAAAAAAGATATTTGCTCGAGGTGCGCTTGACTTGGCGTTGAAGCTAATAGAAAAAGGGCCTGGGTATTATCTTATGGAAGAACTTTTTTAGATAGATTATTTCAAAATGACGATTTATGGAGGTATATATGAGCAAAATAAGAATAGGAATTGTGGGATACGGAAATATAGGCAGAGGAGTTGAATCTGCTATAAATAACAGTAATGACACAGAGCTTGTGGCTGTGTTTACAAGAAGACAGCCTGAAACAATAAATATTAAAACTTCAAGTGCTAAGGTAGTTAGCTTTTCTGAAGCTGAAAAATATAAAGATTTAATAGATGTAATGATTTTGTGCACAGGATCAGCAACAGACCTTCCGGTTCATGGAGTGCAATTTGCAAAAATGTTTAACACAGTTGATAGTTTTGATACTCATGCAAAAATCCCGGAATATTTGAGAAATATTGACGAAGCTGCTCTTGCTTCCGGTAAAATTAGTATAATATCGATTGGTTGGGACCCGGGATTATTTTCTTTAGTCAGAATGGTATCTGAAGCAGTGTTGCCAAATGGGGAAGACTATACTTTTTGGGGTAGAGGAGTAAGTCAAGGACATTCAGACGCCATTAGAAGAATTGATGGTGTTAAATGTGGCATACAGTATACCTTGCCTGTTGAAAATGCAGTACAATGCGTAAGAAATGGTGAAACTCCGGTGTTCACAGCAAGAGACAAGCACACAAGAGAATGTTTTGTGGTTTGTGATGAATGTGCAGACAAAAATAAAATTGAATTGGATATAAAGAATATGCCAAATTATTTTGCAGAATATGACACGAAGGTTAACTTTATTAGTGAAGAAGAATTTAAATTAAATCATTCAAAAATGCCTCACGGAGGACATGTAATAAGGAATGGTGTCACAGGTGATGACAAAATAAATAATCATGTAATAGAATTTTCGTTAAAATTAGATAGCAATCCTGAGTTCACAAGCTGCGTATTGCTTGCCTATGCAAGAGCAGCATATAAGATGAGTAAAGAAGGAATGAAAGGGGCAAAGACAATTTTTGATGTTCCGGTTTCTTACATTTCTCCAAAAAGTAGGGAAGAACTTATAAGCAACCTATTATGATTGTTTGGATTAGAACATCAACCTTTTAGTTATAATTGTATGTATATAAAACACATATGTATTTTAAATGTTGACACTATGGTCATAATATGCTATCTTAATGAAATATTAGCTAAAAAATAGGAGGACACATGTTAAAGGTTGCTAAATTTGGTGGTACTTCCATGGCTGATGCCTCACAGCTGAAAAAAGTACGGGATATAATAAACAGCGATGAAGAAAGAAGATTTATAGTGGTTTCTGCTCCAGGTAAAAGATTTAAGGATGATAATAAAATTACAGACTTGTTATATTTAACCTATGCACATATAAAATTTTCAGTTCCTTATGCGCCAATTTTAGAAAAAATTGAGGATAGATTCAACTTAATAAAAGAAGAATTAAATTTAAGAACAAATTTAGAAAAAGAATTTCAAATAATAAGAGAAAATTTAGATAATAAATGTAACGAAGATTATATTGTTAGCAGAGGAGAATTTTTAAGTGCATTATTGTTGGCAGATTATTTAAATTGTGACTTTATAGATTCAAAGGATGTAATATTTTTTAATTATGATGGAACAGTAAATAATGAAAAAACAAAGGAAAAGATCTCAGAGGTATTAAAGGGCTCAAAAAGAGCAGTAATTCCCGGATTTTATGGCTCGTATCCTGATGGAAGTGTAAAGACCTTTTCAAGGGGTGGCTCTGATATAACGGGTTCAATTGTAGCAGCAGCTTCAGGTGCTTCTGTATATGAAAACTGGACGGATGTTTCAGGATTTTTGATGGCTGATCCAAGGATAGTTGATAATCCTAAGCAAATTAAGAAAATTACCTATCAGGAGCTAAGAGAGCTTTCCTACATGGGAGCTTCAGTACTTCACGACGAAGCCATATTTCCCGCAAGAGAAGCAGGTATACCCATTAATATTAGAAATACTAATGAGCCTGATAATCCCGGTACAATAATTATAGGTGACGATAATAAATACAATGAAAATGGTAACGGGTACATTATAACTGGAATTGCCGGTAAGAAAAATTTTACTGTTTTTTATGTTCATAAGGAGCATATGGCCAATGAGGTGGGAATTGTCAGAAGAGCTTTAGAAGTGTTTGAAAACAGGGGTTTAAGCATTGAGCATTTACCATCTGGCATAGATAGTTTTTCAATAATATTGCCATCGGAAGGGATAGAAAGAATAACACATGAATTGGTAGAAGAAATCACAGCAAAATGTGAGGCACAGTCAGTTAAAGTATTAAAAAATCTAAGCTTAATAACCACTGTCGGGATTAAAATGGCATACAAGCCCGGTATATCGGCTAAGTTATTTACAGCACTTGGAGATAATAACATTAACATTCGTATGATCGATCAAGGCTCCAGCGAAATCAATATAATCGTAGGAGTGGAGGATAAAGATTTTGAAGATTCCATAAGAGCGATTTATAACGCTTTTGTCAAGTGAGTACAATAAAAAAAGCTATACTTTAAACAAAGTATAGCTTTTATACTACAATGGCATAATAATTAAATCTAAATATTTACTTGCCCTTTCATGTATGTCGAAACCTCCGTCGTGAAGGCACCAATGAAAAATCAGTCCTCTCATTGTCATAAAAAGGTATTCAATTATTTCTTCAGAATTCATATTAGTTGTTATTTCCTTATTGTTTATACCCTCATAGATTATGGGAATAAGAAGTGTTTGCATTGCTCTACCTTTTTTAAGAAAAAGCTTATTATTGTTGTTGTAAAGCAGTTTTGTAAATTCATAAGGCTCGCTTATAACAAAATCAATATAAAAGAGCATATAATTTTTGATTTTATCTTTAACTGTATTACCTTCTACACCCTCATTTACAAATTTAGTAAATTTCTCGTCAGCCACCTTGTAATTTTGATATAAGACATCTAATTTTGATTCAAAATAATTGTAAAATGAACCAACAGACACGTTTGCTGCTTGTGCAATGTCTTTTATGCTAACATTCTCTAATCCTTTACTTATAAAAAGTTTTATACTTGTTTTGCGAATTTTTTCTTTAGTTTTTTGAGCCTGAATTGTGCGGTTGTTCAATTTATGTACCTCACTGTTATATAGGTTAGTGTAATTTTATTATGATTATTATTTCTTATAAATAACAGTCTATATTATAACATATTTAGCGAAATTAGCAAAATAAAAAAAATTTTACAAAATATTGCTTGATATTTAACAAACTATGATTTATAATGAACTTATTCAGTGAACTAATTCACTCAAATGATTTATGATTGGAGGATAACAATGAAATTTAAAAAAGTAATTAGTGTTATTTTGGTTTTTGCATTGGTGTTTAGCATGACAGCATGCGCTGGAAATGTGAACGAAAAACCTGCAAACAACGACGTAATTGACAAAGTTTTCACACCAGGTACATATGAGGGGGAAGCAACTGGCTTTCATGGACCAATAAAGGTAAAAGTAACAGTATCTGAAACAGAGATAACAGACATTAAAGTTGAACAAACTGAAACTGCTGGTCTTGGAGACAAAGCAATTGAAAAAATAGTACAACAAATACAAGAGAATACATCTTTAGACGCTCCAATAGTAGCAGGTGCAACAGTTTCCAGTAATGGTATTATAGCAGCTGTTACAGCTGCACTTGAAAAAGCTGGAGCAGATATAGCAGCATTAAAAGCTAAGTCTATTTCAGATAATAGTAAAACTGAAGATGCTGAAAAAACAGCTGATGTTATTGTAATAGGTGCTGGTGGAGCAGGTCTTGCAGCTGCAGTTACAGCTCACCAAAATGGTGCATCTGTAATAGTTATTGAAAAGATGCCTAGAGTAGGTGGAAATACAATTATTTCTGGTGCAGCTTACAATGCGGCAGATCAAAAGAGACAAGCTTTATTACCAATGACAGATTTAGAAAAAGAAACAATTGAAGGATTAATAAGTGCAGAGCAAACTGATCCTGAAGTTAAACAATGGCAAGAAACACTTAAAAAAGAATGGGAAGAATATAAAGCATCAGGCAAAACTCATTTATTTGATTCACCAACAGTACACAAGCTTCAAACATATAATGGTGGAGATAAACTTGGAAATACAAAGCTTGTAAGCATTCTTGCTGAAAATACGCTTCCTTCAGTTGAATGGCTTGAAGAGCTTGGAATGAAATTTACTGATCATGTATTTACAGTACTTGGTGGATTGTGGTCAAGAGCACATAAACCAGAAAAACCATTAGGAACAGGATATATTGAAACTTATACAGAATATATAGAAAAGAACAGCTCAGGAATTGAATTATTACTTGATACTAAAGCTAATAGCTTTATAGTTGAAAATGGAGTAGTTAAAGGGGTAAATGCTGAATCAAATGGAGCAAAAATAACACTTCATGCAAATAAAGGTGTTGTATTAGCAACAGGTGGTTTTGGTGCAAATGTAGAAATGAGAGAGCAATACAATACATTGTGGCCATCACTTAAGGACATTAAGACAACAAATCATCCGGGCGCAACAGGTGACGGAATTGCGATGTCACAAGAAGTTAATGCTTCAGTAGTTGGAATGGAACAAATTCAGCTTCTACCTATGGGAGATCCAGAAACAGGTAGTTTAAGTGGAAATATTGAACAAGGTGTTCAGAACCGTATATTTGTTAATAAAGAAGGAAACAGATTTGTTGACGAGGGAGCTCGTAGAGACGTAATGACCAAAGCATTAATGGAACAAACAGATTCATATATGTGGGTAATCCTTGACAAACATTCTTATCCAACAGGTGATACAAAAAATAACTTTAATGAAACAATAGATGATTTAGTTGAAGCTAAAAGAGCATTTAAAGCAGATACCCTTGAAGAATTAGCAGAATTAATCGGTGTAGATGCAAATAATTTAGTTCAAGCAGTAAATACATTTAATGAAGCAGTTGATGGAAAAGTAAAAGATGAATTTGGCAGAACATTGTTTGCTGACAAAATAGATACTGCACCATTCTATGCTGGAGCAAGAGTACCTACAGTTCACCATACAATGGGTGGAGTGGAAATAAATGAACATTCACAAGTAGTAGATGTTAACGGTCAAATTATAAAAGGTCTTTATGCTGCAGGGGAAGTAACAGGTGGAATCCACGGTAGCAATAGACTTGGTGGAAATGCATTAGCTGACATAACAGTGTTTGGTCGAATTGCAGGAGAATCAGCAGCATTAGGTAGATAACCTCCAAATATGGAAATACTGTTACTCAATATTGAGTAACAGTATTTTATTTTGTTTAAATTTATTTTTTTATAAATCCACCTAACATAGATTTTATATCATTAACTGTAATATAAGCGTTCGGTGTAGTACGTTTAATTAGACTTACTGCATCAGGAATTTTCTTTCTCTTTAACTGAATGAACAATAGTGATTTTTTGCTGTCACCCTTGCCTCTGCCATCGATTATGGTAACACCATAGCTTTCATCTCTCAATATTTCAGCTAACATTTCTCCCTCATCATAATTAACCACAACTTGAATGGAAGCCAATCCAACAGCAATTTTTGATTCAATTGTAATTCCTATATAATTACCAAGTGAAAATGCTACAGCGTAAATTATAACCTTGATAGGATCTTCTGTAATATTATTTAAAACAGAGCTAACAACTATAAGCCATATCAGTATTTCTATAAAGGCTAATATAGCTCCAACGACCTTTTCACCTTTATTAATATAAACTAACCTGATAGTTGCAATTGATACTTCTATAATTTTGGCACAAAATATAATTATATATAGAATAGGACCATGCAAATTCATTAAAAAATCCATAATTACACCTCTTAAATTTTATTATGTATATTTTACTTTGTTTAGAAAAATTATGCAACAAATACTTAATGACAAAATTATCATTGTTTATTGTTGTGAAATAATGTAGAATTTTAATAACATTACAAAGGAGAAACACCATGAGATTAAGATATATACCGGGTCAGTACCAATATTTACAGCAACATGAGAAAACAATTACTGAACCCGAAAAAACCGGATATAAATTAAATGAAGCTTTCAATAATTCTAATCCAATTCATGTAGAATTAGGATGTGGAAAAGGTAAATTTATTAGAGAAACAGCACTAAAAAACCCGAATATAAATCATTTTGGATTTGAAAAAAGCGTGAAGGTTGCATATAGATGTGCAAAATCAATGTTTGAAAATGATCCGGATAATTATTTTATAGTTTATTCAAACGGCGATATATTAAAGGATGTTTTTGAGCCCAAGACAATACAAAGAATTTACCTAAATTTTTCAGACCCTTGGCCTAAACCATCACATTATAAAAGAAGATTAACACATAAAAATTTTTTGAATGTTTATAAAATTGTATTATCTGATAACGGTGAAATACATATGAAAACAGATAATGATGATTTATTTGAATATTCGGTAGAACAATTTAAGGAAGACGGTTGGGAATTTATAATGTTAACAAGAGATCTTCATAATAGTCCTTATGTAGAAGATAATGTTATGACAGAATATGAAGAGCGTTTTGTAAGTGAAGGTAAGAAAATAAACAAACTTATAGTGAGGCGCCCATGAACAAGTTATTAATTATATCAATATATTTTGTGATTATAAACTTAGCATCATTTATTGTGTTTTTTATGGATAAGCAAAAATCCAAGAGAGATAAGTGGAGAATTCAAGAAAAAACACTTCATACATTAAGCTATATGGGTGGAGTCTTTGGAAGTATAGCTGCTATGTTGATATTTCGCCATAAAACCAAAAAACTTGATTTTATAACAATAACAGCTATTGCACTTTTTATAAATTTGTTTATATTGTATAAGCTTTTAGAGATGTTGGTGTAAAGAGGTGATATTTTGAAAAAGTTTAATAAAACTAATGCTATGAGAATTCTTGAAACGATAAATATTGAATACGATTATATACTTTATGATACAGAAGACGGTCATATTGATGGGGTATCTGTAGCACACAAAACTGGACAAAATCCCGAAACAGTATTTAAAACATTGGTAGCAGTTGGTCACAGCAAAGAACTCTATGTATTTTGTATCCCTGTAGAATATGAATTAGATTTAAAAAAAGCAGCAAAAGCATCTTCAGAAAAAAACATAGAAATGCTACACCTTAAAGAATTAACCAAGCATACAGGATACATAAGGGGTGGATGCTCACCAATAGGTATGAAAAAACAATATAAAACTTTTATTGATGAATCAGCATTATTACACGAAACAATATTTGTAAGTGCAGGTGTTGTGGGTGCACAAATAAAAATAAAACCAGATGATTTAATTAAAGCAATAAACGCTCAATACTCAGATTTAATATAACATATATGGTGCACTCCTTAAAAAGAGTGTTCCCATACCGCAGGAGAATATATGAATAACATATTATACGAAGACAAACATGTTCTTTGTTTAATTAAGCCACAGGGCATACCATCACAAAGCGATAAAACAAACGACGAAGATTTAATGTCACAAGTATCTAAGTATTTAGTTTCTAAGGGAGAAAATTCATACTTAGGATTGATACATCGGTTGGATAGACCTGTTGGTGGGATAATTGTTTTTGCAAAGACAGAATTTGCAAATAAGGAATTATCTAAACAGGTACAGTCAAGAGAAACAGAAAAAGAGTATATGACAGTAGTTTGTGGAAAGTTAGAGAACAAAGAAGCAACTTTAGAAGATTATATGAAAAAGCTCAAAACAATTAATATGTCTAAAATAACATCTTCAGATGATAAACTTGCAAAGCTTGCCAAACTACATTATGAAGTCGTTGAAATCGTTGAGACAGACGAATATGGGTTTCTTTCCTTGTTGAGAGTAAAACTATATACAGGCAGACACCATCAAATACGATTACAGCTATCAAATGCGGGTATACCAATATGGGGTGACAATAAATATAATAAAGTGTTTGTAAAGAAAAAAGAATTTACTCAAATAGCGCTATGGTCATATAAATTTGGGTTCAAGCATCCAAAAACAAAGGAATACATGGAATTTAAATCAAATCCAAACAGCTATCCTTTTACACTATTTGAAACGGAACACCCATAAAACATAAATATTACTTATGTAAACCAACAAGAGGTGAAACATGATAACATTTCAAGATATAAAAAACAATAAAGAAATACAAACATACATAGCAAAAGCGGATGATTCATTAAATGAGTTAGGTTATACTGAGCATTCCTTTGCTCACGTAGGCAAGGTAGCAAATCAAGCATATGACATACTTAAAGAATTAGGTTATTATGATAGGACCGCTGAATTAGCACAGATTGCAGGTTTTATGCATGATATTGGTAATGTTGTAAACCGCATTGACCATGCACAAAGCAGTGCAATAATGGCTTTTCGTATATTAGACAAAATGGGTATGGACGTAGAAGAAATAGCTACTATCATTTCAGCAATCGGCAACCATGATGAAGCTACAGCTACACCAGTTAATGCTGTTGCAGCCGCACTAATTCTTGCGGACAAAAGTGACGTAAGAAGAACAAGAGTAAGAAATAAAGTTACATCAACATTTGATATCCATGACAGAGTTAATTATTCTGTAGAATCTTCTAACCTTATTATAGATACAGAATGTAACTATGCTATATTAGAATTAAAAATAGATACCTCAACATTTAAAGTAATGGATTATTTTGAAATATTCTTAGGTAGAATGCTACTATGTCGTAGAGCTGCCGAATTTCTGAAATTGAGATTTAAGTTAGTAATTAATGGTGTGGAGTTGTTGTAGGTTAGATATAAGTTATGATACATCCTATAATATAACTAATTAAAGAATTTGCTTAATGTTTGAGCAAATTTTTTTAATTATATGAGTAGTTTATAATTAGGCATTATATTAATACAAAAAACATATGGAAATTTTTAAATATTTTATTAATTTATGGACATAATAGGGACAAGGATAATAAAAATAGTGATTGGAGTATAATATGGATAATGCAATTTCTATTTCTACATTAAATGATTTTATCTTTTGTCCTGCATCTATTTATTTCCATCAATTATATGGACAAATTGATACTATAATGTATCAAAATGAAGAGCAAATTAACGGTACATATGCACATGAAGCAATAGACAATGGTAGATACTCATCAAGAACTAATATTTTGCAAGGGATAAGTGTTTATAGTGAAAAATATAATATTATTGGGAAAATAGATATTTTTGATTATAATGAAGGTTTGTTAATAGAACGGAAAAAGAAGATAACAAATATTTATGATGGATACATATTTCAATTATATGCACAGTGTATGTGTTTAAGAGAAATGGGGTACGAAGTAAAACAATTAAGGTTCTACTCTAAAGATGACAATAAAGTTTATCCTATAGAATTACCTGAAAACAATAAAATTATGTTTGAAAAGTTTACTGAAACAATTAAAAATATTAATAATTTTGATATTTATATATTTAATCAGGATAATGATAAAAAATGTAGTAGATGTATTTATGCACCAGCATGTGATAGGGTAAAAATATGTTAGATATAAATGATTTTGAAAAAAAGCAGATAATATTTGTGTTTTTAAATAATGGTGAGAAAATTTCATATTCAAATGATAATATTGTTGTTAAAAATAAAGATGGAAAAATCAAATATCAAACAACATGTTATAGGATTTTTGTGTTATTTGTTGTTGGAAATTTTACATTAACAAGTGGTTTATTGCAACGTGCAAAAAAGTATGGTTTTGGAATTATATTAATGACAAACTCATTAAAAGTATACGAAGTTTTATGCTGTCCAATGGAAGGTAATACATTACTACATAGACATCAATATGAGTTTAAAGGTAATAATCTAGGCAAACAAATAATTATAAATAAAATTGCTAATCAAAGATATTGTCTTAATAGAATAAGAAAAAAGAGTGATTCATTAAAAACAGTTATAAAAAAAATTGATGATTCAATGAAATTACTTAAGAACGAGGAAATAAACGAATTGAACGAAATTATGGGTTTTGAAGGATCTATTGCAAGAACTTATTTCTCTCAAGTTTTTGATAATGTTAATTGGAAGGGAAGAAAACCTCGAATAAAATTCGATATGACTAATAGTATTTTAGATATTGGATATACAATTCTATTTAATTTTATTGAATCTCTATTGAATGTATACGGTTTTGATTTATATGTTGGTGTTTTACATAAACAATTTTATATGAGAAAGTCTTTAGTATGTGATTTAGTAGAACCATTTCGACCATTAATAGATTGGCAAGTTAGAAAATCAATAAATTTAGGTCAATTTAAGGAAGAAGATTTTAATATTGTAAATGAACAATATCTGTTAAAGTGGAAGGAAAATTCTCGGTATATTTCAATATTAATCGAACCAATTT
>JAEZGU010000055.1 GCA_023416855.1 Bacillota bacterium | reverse complement strand
GTCCAGCAATGGTGATGTGGAGTTCTCCGTTTACTTCATAGATGTAACGTTTAGCACCTAATGTCTTAAATCTGGCAATGTGATCATTCTCTGTCTCCCAATCCCAGACCCCTAATGGTTTCGGTTCTCCCTTCTTATTTTTGGGCGCTGCTCTTGACACATCTATATTATAATGGTTTAATGTTGCATGGATTTTTGATGTTACTAATTCATTGTAGTAGTTGATGAAATCAATGTGTTTACTGGCGTTTACACATTTAATTGAATCTGTATCACTGTATATGTAGTCGATCCCAAATTCTTGTATTCCCATGAATAGATTTCGTCTTGCATATGCAGTGATAAAGACACCCCAAGGATAAAATAAGAATCTGGTTCTACTCTGATTATACTTGGCTATCTGTTCATTCACTTCAGGTACGTTCTGAATCCACCCTTGATTAGTGTATTCATATACTGGCTTGACAATATCCGTCACAGTACAACCATATATTGAGTTAAGCATACCCTTATACAACATATAGTCAACTTCTGCACCGTCCACACCTTTTAGTGTTGTTTTTTTCTCGTACATATCCAGTACACCATTGATTATCTGTTTTGGCAGGTATCCTTTGTCATATGCTATTATCTTACCTACCTGTATAGAATCAAAATCATAATAGTTCTTGATAATCTCATAATCAATGTTAGTTATAGTAGTAAAACATTCATCAGCCGATACAACTCGTCCATTGTTAATAACTGGATTAACCAGTTTACATTTTGATTCAGATAGATAATTATCGAATACATTATCACGTTCCCTAAGTCTATGAATCGTAATGTCAAATATAAGTAGCTTATATTTCAAAAGTTTATTAAAAGCTTGATATGATATATTCTCATATACAACACCCTTAGACATAGGAAACATTTCTGATAATATTACCGCTGGATATGATGAAGTAAAGTCAAATGAATCTATAGGACCTTTAATAGTTGATCCAACGTATAAAGCATTGGCATGTGTAAAACCACCCATAAATGCACGTTTAAGCATTGAATATTCTGAAGGAGTTAATGTTAATTGTTGCATCATCCTATAGTAAAGCTTATTTTCATTTGTCTTATATTTTCCTTTACCAAGACATGCTTGTCTTAAATGCCTTCGCACATATCCTGTATTGGTCAATGGGATTTTATGTACGTAACCTTCAACATTAATTTTTTCTTGGATTATTGCATCTAGTGTTAATGTATCATATAAACAGTAGTCCAGTTCCTTATCTGTTAATGGTGTTGTATTGCCACGCCACAAATCATAATTCAGATCACCTTCTTTTTTACGTACTTTGAATGTTGTCAAATCTTTTGCACTAGCTGCTAACGATTTACCTGTTAGAATATAGCTATCTCTGAATTCTACACCACCTTCTGTGATTGCATATATTGGTTTCTTTTCACCGGCTGCAAATGTTTTATACCACTTTAGGTGTTTACAGAAAAACGTGAAATCAAAACCTAGATTATGGACATATATAATTAATCGTCTTGATATAGTTAATTGTTGTTCAATCTCAGATATCAACTTGATGAAATCATCCCATGTTCGTCCAAATACGGTTTTGCCGTTAACTGAAAGCATCCAGACGTACATTGTTGAAGCTTTTTCACCGTTAGCATATAGTGAAGTTGTTTCAATATCAAATGATGCTGCACAGTTTTTATAGGTAATATTTCCCAGTTGTTTATCCTGTTTTGCAAAATATGATCTTGTATATCTAACTTCATTAATCACCAGATCTTTATCTTCTGGATACCAGTGTATGTTATAGTCTAGTTCAAACTTCCCATAACGGCTTGTATTTTGTGTTGCGCATTGCTTCATTTAATTCAATCTCCAATTCTTGTTGCTGTCTACGTTCCAATTCTTCAACTGCCTTTTCCATTTCAACGTTATTTCGTCCTTTAGTTGAGAATATTTGAAGTAATTGTGTTGATGAATAATTCAAATGACGTTCTGTGAATCGGTGAAAATCATCCCATGTATCTGACACTAATTGCTTCATTTCATCTGGTGATAGACCTTTTAAAAATCCAGGATCATATACATCTTTAACAATCTGTGATCGTCTTTTGTATTCATCCCTTGCACCTGTCAAAGTAGATGTTTTCATTCTTGCAAATTGCAATTCACGTCCTAACTCCTTTAGTAGTTCATTTCTGGTCTTATTGTAATCATATACACCATTTCTTATGAATGGTGTATCACGTAGCAGATTAAAAAGACCGCCTGACGACATTGCAAAATTATAAGCATCAGCTGATATTTTTCCTGATTCAGCACCATAACGTAATAACGTATTGATTTTTGGGTTGAGTAATCTCATTCCAGCTTTTACAGCTTTTAAAATTTCCTCTTTTGGCTTATTGACATAGTCTTGTATATCAATAGCTTTAAAATCTTTCATATTCATATAGATCACCCCTGATTGAGAAAATTGTAAATGTTACACCATAATTATAGTTTTGTCAATAGTTTAGTTGGTGAACATTCTGTTAACATTTTGTAAAAATTTATCTGCCCTAAATACTTGGGG
>JAEZGU010000297.1 GCA_023416855.1 Bacillota bacterium | reverse complement strand
AATAAAAGGTTACCAGAAATAAAATTTAAGATAAGGAATAAAGTAAGACCAAGCTACATTTTTAGTGTGGGTGTTGGTAACGAGGTTGTTTGTATGTGCGGTTATTCGAGTGCTTTGATATTATATGCAAAGAAACTGTATTGTCTCTAATTTTGTCGCAATTTGTCATATAAGTTCATATGAAGGCAAACTTTAAGATTTGATTAAACTGTAAATATTTAGGTATAATATATAAAATGTATATTTAATTTATTTACAGGAGGAATCTAATGGTATCACATTACTTGATGTTTGACCGAAACTGTTATGAGGCTCTTGAGACTTATGTTAAGGCCTTTGGAGCTCAGATTACCGAAATGCAAAAATATGGAGATGTTCCTAACTTGGGGTTTCCAATTGATGACAACGATAAAAATCTCATACTTCACTCTAAACTGAAGTTGGATAATACTGAAATTATGTGTGCTGACAGCACGGAACACATTCAATTAGGTAAGAATATGTATATTTCATTCACAACAAATGATGAAGCTTTGGTAAAACAAGCATGGGAAATTCTAAAGCTAAATGGAGAAATTTATATGGAACTATCCCCAACGTTTTTTGCTCAACTGCATGGCTCACTTCAGGATAAATTCGGCATAAACTGGATGTTTACCGCTACAAGATAGAATGAAAGTGAATCTATCTACTCGACAATATCCCTCGATATTCGCTAGTGTAAAATTATTTAAAAGTAATCAAAATGCTATTCAAGGACTTAATACACCACATGTGGAAACAGTTTTGTTGATAGAAAGGAAATAGGTTAAAATTTTTGCATGATGAGAGTTAATAATCAGTAAATTTTTTTCAAGCAAAATATATACAGAAACAAAAAATCAAACGAAGGTGTCGTATGGGAAATTACAAAGTTGATAAAATTAGAGAAAATTTTTATTGTATAGATCATGGATTTGTTAGAAGTTTTCTATTTGTGGGAGAGAAGGAAGCTCTGCTTGTTGATACTGGAGCAGGCGGCAATTTAAGAGAGTTTGTAGAAGGAATAACTAATCTTCCTATTACTGTTATTTTTACACACGCAGACAATGATCATACAGGAAGTGCAGAGCAGTTTGAAAGACGCCTTATGCATCCTAGTGAATTTGACTATTACATAAGCCATGCAGAAAAAAGTGTATTGATGGATCCTGTTTGGGAAGGAGATATTATTGATATTGGCACATACTGCTTTGAGGTAATACTTATACCTGGACATACACCGGGCAGTATTGTGTTGCTTGAAAAAGATAAAAGATTCCTAATTGGCGGGGACAGTATCCAGATCGGAAGTATATTTATGTTTGGAAACGGAAGAAATTTTCATGCCTACCGTGCAAGCATGATGAAGCTGAAAGAGCGAATAGACGAGTTTGACATAGTATATGCTTCACACAATGTCCTTGCAGTGGATGCAAGTACTATAGACACACTTTATGAGGCTGCTGGAAAGGTAATGGAGAACAAAGTTCATGGAATACCTGCAGAACGTTTTAACGGTAAGGTTAAATGCTATGAAGTAGATGGTGTTTCATTTTTTGCAGTTTAGTTAAAATTAGTAAGGAACCATGTGGATGTTTCGCTTGCCAGATTTATATGCTTTAGTGCCAAACAAAACGTCCCCATGCCACCAGTAATAAAACAAAGTTTGATTGGAGGTTGATGTACTATGAGATTAGACGGTTTTGGGATTTTCGTAAAAGACATGGCAATTATGGTTCGCTTTTATAGGGATGTTTTGAATTTTGAAATCAAGGAAGATGAAAATGAATCGAATGTGTATTTGGTTAAGGATGGAACTTTGTTTTTGTTATATCGTCGGACAGACTTTGAAAAGATGACAAACAGAACATATGGGTATGCAAATGGAATCAATGGGCATTATGAAATTGCTCTTAGCGTAGATAACTATGAAGCGGTTGATATGACATTTAAAGAAGTTGTATCTAAAGGAGCAGTCCCTGTTATGGAACCTATAACGGAACCTTGGGGGCAACGCACATGTTATATTTCTGATCCGGAAGGCAACCTGATTGAAATAGGTTCATTTAATAAATAAAAGCTTTGGCAACATAAAAGGAATTTAAGGTAAATTTAAGGTTAATATCAGCTATATTACAGGTTCGATTGCTAAAATAGTAATGAACTTAATTATAGCTGATTTTTTTAATTTTGAGGAGAAAGGATACAAAATATAAACCTGCAGAATGAAAGGGAGGAGAATATTATGAAAGAGAAAGAGTTTAACGTAATGTGGAAGTATGTAATAAATACTTACTTATTGTTTTGGGTAATGGTCTTAGGGATTGGAGGTCTGGTATCACAGGTGTTGCATGGTACACCTGAGGCGATGCAATGGGTTGCTGTATTATGCAGCTGCATTAATACTATTGGGGAGCTATTTACGTTCCTCTCATTTTAGAGCTGTAAAGTGTGTATATTGAGACGGCAGTATTGATGTCAAGGGTGGTGAAATTATTTATAAAATATACCCTCCACTATAACACCATACTTTTAATCTGTGTTATACTATATTATGTAATGTTAGGAGGTGGATAACTTGAAAAAGTATAAAACTGCTGAAGTTGCTACGATTGTTGGCATACATCCCAATACAGTGCGTCTATATGAAGAATGGGGAATGATTAGCAAGCCGGAAAGACAAGAAAATGGTTATCGGATATTTACTGATATGCACATAATGCAAATTAAATTAGCCCGTACAGCATTTCAAATTGAAATACTACAAAATGGCTTGAGAAAGAAAATCATTGAAATGGTAAAAACTACTGCAACAGGAGATTATGATAGAGCCATTTTACTTACAGAGGAGTATTTGAGACAATTACAACAAGAAAGTTATAATGCAGAAGAAGCTATTCAAGTTGTTCATGATATTTTATCTGGCAATGAAGATACTAATATGCTTTGCATGAAACGAAAAGAAGTATCAGAATATTTAAATGTTTCGATGGATACTTTGCGAAATTGGGAAATGAATGGATTAATACAAGTCAAAAGAAGACAAAATGGCTATCGCGTTTATACAAATGATGATATAAAAAGATTAAAAATCATCCGTTCACTAAGATGTGCAAACTATTCCCTTGAATCAATTTTGCGTATGTTGCAACAGTTATATCATAATTCCAATATCGATATACGAGCAGTTTTAAATACACCAAAATCAAATGATGATATTATTTCTGTTTGCGACAGATTAATATTATCGTTAAATGTTGCTGAAGGTAATGCAAGGAAAATAATTGAAATGCTATATGAGATGAAAAAATTATTTTAATTATAAGCCTCCACTTTACCACCAATGTTTCGATTGGTGGTATTCTTTTATTTGATAAAAATTAGGAGGTTATTAAATGGAGGAAGTAATCAAAGTTGACCAATTGTCAAAAGCATATGGCAATTTGCTTGCAGTGGATAATATCAGTTTATCCGTAAAACGTGGTACAATTTTTGGCTTGCTGGGAGCTAATGGTGCTGGGAAGAGTACCACAATCGAATGTATTTTGGGAACTAAGAAAGCTGATAAAGGGCAAGTTTCCATTATTGGCTACAATCCACAAAAGGATAGGCGCAAGCTTTTTCAAAAAGTAGGTGTTCAGTTTCAAGAGTGTGATTATCAGCCGGAAATTAAAGTTTCTGAATTATGTGAAGAAACCGCTTGTTTATACAAAACTCCTGCGAATTGGAGGGAACTCTGCAACCAATTTGGCATTGGAAACAAAATAAAAAATGCTGTAAAAAGTCTCTCTGGTGGTGAACGACAAAGACTGTTCATTGTTCTTGCCCTAATTCCAAATCCAGAGATTGTATTTCTTGATGAATTGACCACAGGACTTGATGCAAAAGCGCGTCGTGATGTTTGGAAGATTTTATCTGATCTTAAAAAGAAAGGCTTAAGTATTTTCTTAACTTCTCATTTTATGGATGAAGTGGAAGTACTCTGTGATGAGATATGTATTTTGAGAAAAGGTAAAGTTGTGTTCTATGGAACAGTAGAAGAATCAAAGGTAGTAAGTAGCAGTAAAAAATTTGAGGATGCTTATTTAATATTATCTGGTGAGGAGGTTGATGTAGAATGAAATCTTTTTTAATACTTTTGAAAAATGAATTAAAGCTTAACATCAGAAACATGAATATGGTTATTTTTGCTGTTATTATGCCGCTGATTGTTCTGGTGATTCTTGGACTTTTGAATGGAACAAAGCCTGCTGCTAATGGAGTGGAATATACATTTATGGAACAATCTTTTGGTGCTCTTTGTACGATTTCAATCTGTGCAGGAGGTCTTATGGGGTTACCCCTTGTTGTATCTGAATATAGAGAGCGCAAAATTTTGAAACGCTTTCAAGTTACACCTGTTAGTCCAATAATGCTTCTATCAGTTGAACTTTTTATTTATATAATTTATTGTTTAGTATCTATGATTACCTTGATTCCTGTGGCATTGATATTTTGGAAAGTAACAATACACGGTTCCTGGTTAGCATTTTTGGGCAGCTGGTTGCTTACTATGTTGTCTACTTTAAGTATTGGAATGATGGTAGGCGGTATTGCAAAAAATTCAAAGAATGCAAGCGTCATTGCATGCTTATTGTATTTTCCGATGTTAATTTTCTCCGGAACTACGCTTCCTTTTGAAGTTATGCCTGAGGCTATTCAAAAAATAGTAAGTGTATTTCCAATGACACAAGGTATTCAGTTGATGAAAGCAACTTTCCTCGGACTTCCGGTAGATAATATAAAATTTCCTGTTATTGTTATGGGAACAGTAGCCATGCTATGTACAGGAATTTCTATAAAATATTTTAAATGGGAGTAGTAAAAATTTGAAATGACATCAGTATCAAGACACTCTGTAAAGATATAGAGTGTCTTTTTTGAGCATGAATTAATTAAAACAAAAATATAACTTGCAAAATTTATTGAAAATATCGTAAAATTAGTTAATATTAAAAAATTGTTGGAAAAAATCATATCTATGAATGCTGATTATTATTGCTATCATGGAGGAAAACTCATTAGATAAACAAATAGTAGAATGGAGAAAAAAATGACTGAATTATTAGCGCCAGCTGGAAATATGGAAGCTTTAAAGGCTGCAATTTCCAATGGTTGTGATGCAATATACTTAGGAATGCAAAAATTTGGTGCACGTGCATACTCATCTAATTTTGATTTAGAATCGCTAAAAGAGGCTGTTAAGTATGCGCATCTGAGAAATGTTAATATCTATGTTACAATGAATACCATCATTTTCGAAAACGAAATTAATGAAATGAAGAAACAGATGGACGAATTAAATAAAATCGGTATTGATGGAATTATCGTCCAAGATCTGGCTGCTTTTGATTATTTAGTTAAGAACTTTATTGATATGGAAGCACATTGTTCAACTCAAATGGGAATAGACGACTTAGACGGGACTTTATTATTTAAAGAACTTGGCGCTAAACGAGTTGTTTTATCTCGTGAGGTTGAGATTGAAAAAGTAAAAGAGATAAGAAGAATGGCTAATATACCTTTAGAAATTTTTGTTCATGGTGCTTTATGCGTGTCTTATTCCGGAAACTGTCTAATGTCCGGATTAATAGGATATCGAAGTGGAAATCGCGGAAGATGTGTCGGTTCATGTCGGAAGGAGTATGAACTAATTGACAAGACAACAGATATATCTTTAGGGAAAAACTATATTTTATCTACTAAGGATTTAAAAACAATTGATTATGTCAATGATTTAAAAGATATTGATTCTTTAAAAATAGAAGGCAGAATGAAAGAGCCTGCCTATGTTGCTAATGTTGTGTCAAAATACCGCATGGCTATAGATAATAAAATATCCGAAGAAGATAAGGAAAATTTGAACAAGACTTTCAATAGAACGTTTACTAAGGGATATTTGTTCCATGAGGATAAGAAAGATATTACAAACATCCTAAGGCCTAATAACTTTGGTTATGAAGTTGGAAGAATTAGCAAGATTGTTAAAGACATGTATGAAATAACACTTTCACGTACTTTAAATCAAAATGATATTATCAGAATAAGTCATAACAATGAAGATGTTAATTTAACTGTTGTAAGGCTGTACGATAAAAATGGCAATTTAATCAACAAAGCAGATGATGTCTGCTATATCAAAATAAAAGAAAAGCTGTCTAAGGGTGATATAGTATATATAACCAAGGACAATTTATATTACAAAGAGTTAGAATTATCATTGGATAAAGAATATAAACGATTTAACTTAGATATTCGAGTATATGCATATCCGGGTTCAAAGCTTATCATAGATGCTGAGGGCTTAGGCTTTAAATATACATTTGAAAGTGATGAAATTATAGGAGAAGCTATTAATAATCCAACAACAAAAGAACAGATAATAAAGCAATTTTTAAGATTAAATGATACAGTATTCGAACTTAGAAATGTAGACTTTGAAGAAAACAATGTATTTATTCCAGCCAAACTTTTAAATGCAGCAAGAAGAGATATTGTACAGGGTTTATATGACTTAAAGATTAACAGTCAAATGAAAAGAACCAAGACATTTACTGCAAAAGAAAAAATAAGCTTTGCCCCTAAAAAACCTTACCTTACAGCCTCTGTAACAACTAAGGAACAGTATGATGCTTGTGTAAGTTGTGGAATTAAGGATATTTATTTCGAAAACATAATTAGAAGAAATCAGAATGATTACAAGGAAAAAGAAGGGTCGCTTTTAATCGGAGGATATGGCGGAATCTATTACTATAGAAAAACTAATCCTTTTGTTACGGACTATTCTTTAAATGTGGTTAATTCTATTAGCTGCTATGAATTATTTAAATTAGGTGCGGCGAGAGTAACTTTATCTTATGAATTGAACAAGAGACAAATTGAAGATTTAATTAATGCCTATTATGAAAAAAATGACGGCTATCCTGCTTTAGAAATGATTATATATGGTAAGGCTCCTTTGATGTTTACAAAATATTGTCCAATGAAAAAAATGGATCAATGTGGTATTTGCAAATCAAAGAGTTATGAATTAAAAGATGAGCAAGGTACATTCCCTATCATCTCTCATGACGATTGTACAACTACTATCCTTAATGGAAAGACACTTAATCTTTTAGATGAGATGCAAAGTATAAAAGGAATTGAAGCATTCAGATTAAACTTTACAGTTGAATCAAGCGAGCAGGTTGTGAAAACCATTAATATAGCCTTAAGCAAATTAAATGGTAGTTTGGATAAATCTGTTTTTAATCAGGAAACAGATACAAGAGGACACTTTAATAAAGAGATTTTGTAGGAAAATACGTTCATATTAAATCCTTAAAGTAAAAAAGAGCAGTATGGGTTATACTGCTCTTAATGTATAATTTGAATATAAATTTTTAAAAATTTTTATTTTTAAAGTAACTTAATTAGATCTTCCAATTTTTTAGATAATGCCTTGGCAAGCTCAAAATTTGTATTTTTTAAAGCTAATTCTATTTCTGTTTCCACAGATTTTTTCTTTTGCTCAATTTCTAAATAGTCTTTATCAAAATATTTGGCATAAATCAGCTGTCTGAATTTTCTCATACTCATTTTTCTAATTGACTTATTTTCAGTAATTAGAACATAATCCATACAGTTTACTATAAAACTATAATCATGAGAAATCATTAGAATTGCACCATTATAATTTTTAATAGCTTTCTCAAGTGCTATTTGTGAATAGGTGTCCAAATGACTTGTAGGCTCATCTAATAGCAACATGTTCGCTTTAATAGCTGCAACCTTAGCCAATTGTAGTATATTTTTTTCTCCACCACATAAAGATTTAATCTTTTGATTAACTAATTTATTATTAAAACCATAATCTGAAAGATATGACTTAATTTCTTGATTAGTTTCAAACCCAACATCAGAAAACTCTTCAATAATAGTATTAGATTCATTTAGTATTTCTTCTTGATTCTGAGATAAATAAGCAACTTTAACATCAGCATTTATTTCAATTGAATCATGATTATTTTTATATATGTCTCTCAATAAAGTTGTTTTTCCTGTACCGTTTGGACCAATAAGAGCTACTTTATCAGTAGATTTAATCTCAAAGCTAACATTCTCTAAAAGTATTTCATCAAAAACAACACTATAATTATTTACTTTTAAAGCAATGTCTTCTTCGATTATATTATCAGTTGTTAAAATGATATTTGGTTGCTTAATATCTACGAATGGAGGTTTAATCCTTCGCTCCATTAATCTTTGTTGAATTTTAACTCTTGCTCTTAAGGCTCTTCCTTTAGATGCATCAGCTACTTCAGTTGCGTTGCTTCTTAATTTATTGATTAAAATATCATTTCTCTTGATTTCTTCATCATCAGCAGCAGAAAGCTCTTGTAACTCAATTTTAGTTTGCAGTAATGAGAAGTTGTAATCAATATATGTTCCATCGAATTCTTGGAGTTCCATGTTTTCAAGGTGTAAAATTTTATTAA
>JAEZGU010000080.1 GCA_023416855.1 Bacillota bacterium | reverse complement strand
ATGTTAACATTTGTGTTTGTAGGATGTACTAAAGAACAACCAAAAACAGAACAACCGGCAAATGATTTTAATGCAGACAAAGAAATAACTGTGGTAGCAAGAGACGCCGCTTCAGGTACAAGAGGAGCTTTTCATGAAATCATGGAAATAATCCAAAAAGAAGGCGATAAAACAGTTGATAACCTAATAGTAGGAGCGCTTGAATTTGATGGAACTGATAAAGTAATCACTGCAGTTGAACAAGATAAATATGGTATTGGTTACATTTCATTAGGTTCAGTTAGTGAAAGAATTAAAGCTATAGCAGTGAGTGGTGCAGAACCAACTATTGAAAATGTAAAAAGCGGAGCATATTCAGTTGCAAGACCTTTCTTATTAGTTACTAAAGGAACAGAAAGTGATTTAGTTAAAGATTTCTTAAGTTATACTGAATCAGTTGAAGGACAAAAAATAGTTAACGAAAAGAATTTTATAAGTGCAGTTGACAGTCCGAAAAAATATGTTAGCTCAGGCATGTCAGGAACAATTAAAGTAGCTGGTTCAACATCGGTAGCACCTTTAATGGAAAAACTACAAGAAGAATATAACAAATTAAATCCTGAAGTAAAGTTCGAAATGCAAGCCAATGGTTCATCTCAAGGTATAAAGGCAGCTATAGAAGGCTCGTATGATATAGGAATGAGTTCAAGAGAATTAAAAGCTGAAGAAGCTGCACAGTTAAATAGACACGTTCTTGCAATTGATGGTATTGCGGTAATCGTAAATAATGAAAATCCAACAGACGATTTAGCATCTGAAGATATTACAGCTATATACACTGGTGAAAAAACAGTGTGGTCTGAAGTTAAATAATGCAAAATACAAAAATTAATTATAATGAAAAAATAATGCAGACAGTGTTTTATCTGTCTGCACTTATTTCCGTTATAGCGGTAGTTGCCATCTGCCTCTTTCTATTACTTAGAGGTATACCAGCTATAGGTGAAATAGGTTTTATGGAATTTATATTTAATGAAAGATGGAAGCCAACAGATTTTCCTGCTTCTTATGGAATTTTATCCATGATTGTAGGAAGTGCTTACGTTACAGCAGGTGCAATAATAATAGGTGTACCCATCGGATTGATGTGTGCAGTATTCTTAGCAAAATTCTGTCCGGCTGTAATTTACAAAATTGTAAAGCCAGCAGTTAATTTATTAGCAGGAATTCCATCTATTATTTATGGTTTCTTTGGAATGGAAATAGTAGTTCCATTTGTGAGAGAAAATTTTGGAGGTAATGGTTTCAGTATTTTGTCTTCTTCAATAATATTAGGAATAATGATTTTACCTACTATTATTTCAATAAGTGAATCATCATTACGTGCAATACCTTCGAGCTACGAGGAAGGATCACTAGGTCTTGGTGCAACAAAGGAGGAAACAGTTTTTAAGGTAGTATTACCTGCAGCAAAGTCAGGTGTTTTTACATCCATAATTTTGGGTATAGGAAGAGCTGTGGGAGAAACTATGGCTGTTGTAATGGTTGCAGGTAATGCGGTTATGCCGTTGGAAAAAATCAAGCTATTAAAGCCCATTAGAACCTTAACTACAAACATAGTAACTGAAATGAGCTATGCTTCAGGACTGCATGAAGACTCATTAATAGCAACTGGTGTTGTACTTTTTGTATTTATAATAATACTCAACACGTCATTAAGTTTAATTAAAACAAGGACTGCAAAAAATTAGGAGGCTATATGGATATATTAAGAAGAAGAAAAGCAATATCATTATTTTTTAGAATAGCTGTGTGGCTTTGTGGATTATTGACTGTGGGAATTTTAGTATATATACTGTTATTTATACTACTCAGAGGAATTCCCAAAATAAATATGCAGTTTTTGTTTGGAGAATATAATTCAGATACTTTATCAGCATTTTCTTCAATTGTAACGACGATTCAAATGATTGTAATATCATTATTAATATCTGTACCAATAGGTGTATTTTGTGCAATTTACCTAACGGAGTATGCAAAACGAGGAAATAAAACAGTAAAAGTAATTCGCCTTGCAGTAGACACATTAGCAGGAATACCTTCAATTGTGTTTGGACTGTTTGGGATGATATTATTTGTTAAATTTTTAGGCTTTAGAGCATCTGTACTTTCAGGTATATGTACATTATCGATAATGATACTTCCTGTTATTATTAGTTCATCAGAGGAAGCTATAAAGTCTGTGCCTGATATGTACAGAGAAGGTAGTTTAGGTCTTGGTGCAGGAAGATTAAGAACAGTTTTTAAAATAGTATTACCAACAGCTATGCCGGGAATTTTATCCGGTGTAATATTGGCAATAGGCCGTATAGTCGGTGAAACGGCCGCTTTAATATTTACAAGTGGAACAAATGTATTAAAGAGTCCAAGCCTTGATTTAATGGCTTCTCAAAGAACACTTGCCATACACATGTATATGCTGGCCAGCGAAGGTTTGCCTTATTCAAAAGAAATGGCATTTGCAACAGGTTCAATCTTAATATTAATAGTATTTTTAGTAAACTACACCACGACGAAGCTTGCTGGAAGGCTTGGGAGGTTAAGCGATGAGTAAAATTAAAATAGAAGATGTAAGTTTATATTACGGAGAGTTTCAAGCTCTCAAAAATATAAATATGAATATAAAACAAAATGAAATAACGGCATTTATTGGTCCATCAGGGTGCGGAAAATCAACACTTCTAAAATCTTTAAACAGGATGAATGATTTAATTGAGGGTGTTAAAATAACAGGAAAGATATTGTTGGATGATGTGGATATATATAAGGATATGGATGCAACTGTTTTAAGAAAAAGAGTTGGAATGGTATTTCAAAAACCAAACCCATTTCCTATGAGCATATATGAAAATGTAGCATATGGACCAAAGACACATGGAATAAAACAAAAATCTAAGCTTGATGAAATTGTAGAACAGAGCTTGCGAGCTGCTGCTATGTGGGATGAGGTAAAGGATAGACTTAAAAAAAGTGCTTTAGGTTTGTCTGGTGGACAACAACAACGACTTTGTATTGCCAGAGCTTTTTCTGTTAATCCTGAAGTAATATTGTTAGACGAGCCAACATCAGCATTGGACCCAATATCAACAATGAAAATAGAAGATTTGCTTGTTGAAATTAAAAAGAACTATACAATTATTATAGTTACTCACAATATGCAACAAGCAACGAGAATTTCAGACAAAACAGGCTTTTTCCTAAATGGAGAAGTAATTGAAATTGATGAAACAGAAAAATTGTTTTCAATGCCTAAAAACAAGAAAACAGAAGATTATATAACCGGAAGATTCGGATAAAAGGAGGTTATAATGAGAAATAGATTTGATAAAGAATTAGAAAGCCTAAATCTTGAAATAATAAAAATGGGTGGACTTATAGAAGAATCAATAGAAACAACCGGTAAAGGCTTGATAAATCAAGATTTAGAAATGGTTAAAAGAGTAAATGAATTAGAAATTGAAATAGATGAAATGGAAAAAACAATAGAAGGTCACTGCTTGAAATTACTTTTACAGCAGCAGCCTGTTGCTTCTGATTTAAGAGTTATTAGCACTGCATTAAAAATGATTACAGATATGGAAAGAATAGGGGATAATGCAAAGGATATTGCTGATATTTCAAAGTTTTTGGCAAATCAAAAGTTCATTAAGGAACTTGTTCACATTCCACAAATGGTTGAAGCAACTATAAGCATGGTAAAAAGAAGTGTTGATGCATTTGTTAATAAGGACAAAGAATTAGCCCATCAAGTATGCAAGGATGACGATATAGTTGATAATTTGTTTCAGGTTATAAAGGTCGAGTTAATAGAAAAAATTCAAGAAAACACCGAAAATGGAGAGCAAGCAATTGATTTATTAATGATTGCAAAATATCTTGAAAGAATCGGTGATCATGCAGAAAACATTGCGGAATGGGTAATATTCTCAATAACAGGCAAACATAAAATTAGATATTAGGTAGGAGAAACTATGAAACTCATATATTGTGTAGAAGATGATGCAGGTATTAGAGAGTTAATAACTTTAGCTTTATCAACGGCTGATTTTGATGTTGTAGGATTTGAAGAAGCAACAACCTTTTACAATGCATTGAAAAAGAGAACACCAGATTTAATACTACTTGATTTAATGCTTCCCAAAATAGATGGTATGTCAATATTAAAATCAATAAAAAATGATTCAATGTATTCAGATATCCCTATAATTATTTTAACAGCAAAATCCATGGAATTGGACAAAGTTAAGGGATTGGAATCGGGTGCCGACGATTTTATAACAAAACCATTTGGTGTATTGGAGCTGATGGCAAGAGTAAAAGCAGTTTTAAGGCGTACTAATAAAAAAGAAATAGTTGAGGATTTAATTGAATATAAAGATTTGGCAATGGATTATAATAAACGAACCTTATTATACAAGGATATACCTGTGGTGCTTACCTATAAAGAATATGAGCTTCTTCATTATTTAATGCTCAATAAAGGAATAGTATTGTCAAGAGATAAAATACTTCAGGAAATTTGGGGATATGACTATGAGGGAGAAACAAGGACGGTTGATATGCACATTAAAACAATAAGACAAAAATTAGAGGCTGTAGGTTGCCCTAATTATGTTGTTACAGTTAGAAGCGCAGGTTATAAATTAGAGGAGCAGCAATAATGAAAAAGAGATTGTTTTTGATTATTTTGCTTATTTCCTTGCTTTCATCTATAGCAGTGAGTATTATAACATCAAAAGTGTATTATGATTTATATGTAGCTGATGCTAAAAATCAAATTCAAACAATTGTAAAATTGACAAAAGAGCAAAGCAATTGGGAAAATAGTCAGTCTATTGATTTATCGGTTAACAAAATATTAAGTGCTGTGAATTACAGTATTCGTTTTACTGTTGTTGACAGGGATGGAAATGTGCTTTATGATAACCGTGCTAAAAATGAATCATTAGAAAACCATAAAAACAGACCGGAAATTATATTAGCATTTCAAAATGGCAGCGGTGATTATACAAGACATTCAGATACCATATCATCTGACATGTATTATTATGCTGAAAAAATAAATGATAACGAGGTTTTAAGGTTATCAAGAGAAGTAAGTAGCATAAATAAAGTATTTATGAATATACTACCTTTCCTTGCATTTGTTTTTATTGGTCTTTTTGTTGTTGTTTATATCTATGCCAATGTTTTTATTAAAAAAATAATGAAGCCTATAAATTTATTGACAAGCTCTATTGATGGAATTACTGACAACAAGGAAATCGAAACGATGTATATTTATGAAGAGCTTGATCCAATTGCTCGTACCATTAAAGAACAAAAATCAAAAATTAATCATTATATTAAGGAGCTAAAGCATGAAAGAGATACAATTGATATAATAACCGACAATATGAAGGAAGGATTTATTTTATTAAATAAGAATAAAAATATTTTATCTATCAATAAAAGCGGTAAAAAAATGATAGGTAATGAAAAATTTGATTTGCAAAGTGACAGAAATATTATTGAACTTACAAGAAATAATGAAATATTATCAAAGATAGATTTATCATTTAATGAAAACAAACATATTGTTTACGATTTAAAAAATATAGGTAAACATTACAGATATTATTTAAGTCCTGTAAAAGAACAAAAAAGTACAAAAGTTACAGGAATGCTTATTCTTATAGAAGATATTACTAACCAAAAAAATGCTGAAATTATCAGAAGTGAATTTTCCGCAAACGTATCACACGAATTAAAAACACCCCTAACAACGATCATAGGTTTTGCTGAGTTGATTAAGAAAGGGTTCGTAACAGATATAGACAGTATTAAAAAATACAGCAGTATGATAAACAATGAAGGATTAAGATTAATTTCATTAATAGAAGATATTATGAGATTATCAAAGATAGAAGAAAAATTAGATGTAGAAGAAAAATCAACAATCAATTTAAAGGACACACTAATAGATGTAACATCCCTGATACAATCAAAAGCTGATAGTTTAAATATTAACTTATCACTTGAAGCATCGGATATTTATATGGAAGCAAACAAGAATTATATTAGCGAGCTATTTTATAATCTTATTGATAATGCAATAAAATACAATACAGAAAACGGCAGTGTACTTATCAGAGTTTATGAAAATGATGGGTACAATATTATCTCTGTAAAGGATACGGGAGTTGGTATAGCAAAGAGTGATCAACAAAGAATATTTGAAAGATTCTATAGAGTTGATAAAAGCAGATCTAAGGATACTGGTGGAACCGGTCTTGGATTGTCTATAGTTAAGCATATAGTAGATTTGTATGAAGGACAAATAGAGGTTGAAAGCATTGAGCAAAAAGGTACTGAAATAATCATAAAACTTCCCCAATAAAACTTGATTAAAAATGAAATTTTTGGTAGCATTAATATATAATATTTATAATACAAACATTATTATGGCATAATACATAGTAATGTTTTTTTATGGATGAGGTGGAGTATGAATAACATTTTAAGAATAAATTTAAGAAATAAGAAAATTTTTTATGAAAAGGCACCATTTAATTTTTTGAGAACCGGAGGAAGAGGTCTAATTGCAAAAATAATGCTAAATGAAGTTATACCTGATTGTGACCCCCTTGGTAGAGATAATAAGCTAATTATAGCAAATGGAATGTTAACAGGAAGCAACGTGTCAAGCGCAAGCAGAATTAGCATTGGAGCTAAAAGCCCATTAACAAACGGTATAAAGGAAAGCAATGCAGGTGGAATAACTGCAATGTGGCTTGCTCAATTAGGTATAAAAGCAATTATAATTGAAGATATTCCAAGTGAGGATAAATGGTATTACATAAAAATATCTAAAGATGGATGTAGTATTGAACCTGCTGATGAATATAAACAAATGGGTACTTTTGAATTTTGTGAAGAAATGTCAAAAAAATATCCTGATTGTTCAGTTACTTGCATAGGACCTGCAGGGGAACGCCTATACAAGTTAGCAGGTATAGCAACAATGGATAAGGAAAAGAAGCCTAACAGATATTCAGGCAGAGGCGGCTTAGGTGCTGTTATGGGCTCTAAAAAAATAAAGGGTATTGTAGTTACGGAAAAAGGTACAGTTAATATAGCTGATAAAGAGAAATTTTCAAAAGCTTTAAAGGAATATACTAACATATTAATGGAAGCACCAAGTACAGCAAGCTACAAAACATTAGGTACTTCTGCAACGGTACGAGTTACCAATGACTTAACCGGATTGCCTACAAGGAATTTCAGAGGTGAGAAATTTGAAAAAGCTGAAGAAATATCCGGTGAAAGTTTATATGAATTAATTAAAGCAAGAGGCGGAGAAGGCAGTACAACTCATGCTTGTATGCCGGGATGTGTAATCCAATGCTCAAATATTGTGCCAGACAAGGAAGGAAAAACAATAGTTTCCCCATTAGAGTATGAAACAATTGGATTGTTAGGATCTAATTTAGGTATAGGTGATTTAGATGTTATTGCTAAGCTAAATGCTTTTTGCAATGATTTTGGAATTGATACTATTGATACAGGAGCTACAATTGGAGTTGCTATGGAAGCAGGGTTGGCAGATTTCGGAGATTCAGAGGCTGCATTTAAGTTTATGGAAGAAATTAAAAATGACACAGAAACAGGTAAGTTATTAGCATCAGGAACAGCTGTAACAAGCAAAAAACTAAATGTTAAGCATACACCTGTTGTTAACGGTCAAGCAATGCCTGCTTATGATCCGAGAGCAATTAAGGGAATGGGTGTTACATATATAACATCTCCAATGGGAGCAGATCATACATATGGACCTATTGTTAAAACAGATAAAGGTTGGGCAGAAGCATCCAATGAAGCGCAAATGCTGATGGCTATTTTAGACAGCTTAGGTATTTGTATGTTTGCAAGGGGAGCCATAGGTAATCATAAGCAGGTATTAGTAGATTTAGTTAATGGATTTCACGGTTTAAGCTTAGATTTAGATTGGCTTGATAAAATGGCTAACGAAACAATTAGAGATGAATATACTTTTAACCAGTTAGCAGGATTCACAAGCGAAGACTATCGAATGCCAGAAGCTTTTGTGAATACAAAGATAGAAAGCTTGAACACTGCATTTGACGTAAGTGATTACGATATAAAAAACTTAAGGGATAATTATGATCGAAGTTTTAGTGGCGTCAGACAATGAAATTAAGAAACAAATAATTGAACACAAAAATATAACTTTATTAGAATTGGCAGAGGAATTAAACATTGATGTTTCAAACATAGGAGCTATCCTTGTAAACAATGTACCTAAAAAAATGTCAGATAAATTTGAAGACAATGCAACGGTTTATTTTCTGCCGATTTTACAAGGCGGTTAAATAAGACATGCCCTTAATCAGTGGGAGCGGTCTTCCTGGCCATCAAAAATCACAATGAAATGAGTGAAATATTTGTTTGGATATGTTACAATAAACAAGTCAGAACTAAAATTTAAAGAATATTACAGCTACAAAGGCTATTATTGTGGTTTGTGTAAAACCCTAAAAAATAAATATAGCAATAAATCAAGAATGACATTGAATTATGATATGACATTTCTTATATTGCTATTGAGCTCACTTTATGAGCCGGAGAATAATGTATATAATGAAAGGTGTATGGTTCATCCCAGCAAGAAACAACTGATTATACAAAACGAAATATCTGAATATGCTGCATCCCTAAATATAATTTTATCTTATTATAATTTGTTGGATAATTGGCAGGATGACAAGGATTACAAATCATTATTAATTTTAAAATCATTAACCGGTGAGTTTAAGAAAGCGAATGAAAAACTCAATAATAAAACTGAAATAATTAAAGAAAAGCTTCATAATATTTCAGTTCTTGAAAAAAGCAATACAGATGACATAGACAAAGTATCCAATGAATTTGGTTATTTGATGGAAGAAATATTTTTATACAAGAAAGACAACTGGGAAAAGAACTTAAGAAGGATTGGGTTTTATTTAGGTAAGTTTATTTATTTGCTGGATGCATATGAAGACATGGAAAAGGATGAGAAAAACAAATCCTATAACCCTTTCAACTTAATACAAAAAGAAAACAAAGAGCAATATGCAAAAGACCTTTTAATGTTGAACTTATCATTTTTGAGTGAAGAGATAGAAAAACTTCCTCTGATACAAGATAAAGGCATCATAGACAATATTATATATTCTGGAATATTAAATAAATTAGATAAAAAGGAGCAAAAATATGAAAGACCCATATGAAGTGCTTGGACTGTCAAGAGGCGCATCAACTGATGATGTAAAAAGTGCCTACAGAAAGTTAGCTAAAAAATATCATCCGGACATGAACGAAAACAATCCTTTACAAGACCTTGCTGAAGAAAAATTCAAAGAAATACAATGGGCTTATGATGAAATAATGAATGGAAATGCATCAGGCTCACATTCTAATTCTTATAGCAATAATAACAGTTCAAATCAGGGTGGAACAGGTAGTTTATTTGATATTAGGCAGCTTATTCAAACCGGAAGATTTAATGAAGCTGTAAGAGCACTTAACAATACTAAGTTAAGAAATGCTGAATGGAACTATTTGATGGGTGTTTGTTATGTTAATATGGGTTCAATAGGTCAAGGAATGCAATTTATCCAAAATGCAGTGAGAATGGACCCTAATAACTTTGAATACAAGAACTTTTTAAGTCAAATTTTAAACATGCAACAAACATATCAAAACAGAGCATACAATTATAATAGAAGTTCTTCAAGTGTCGATTGTTGTACACAGCTCATTTGTGCAGATTGTTTGTGTGAATGTTTGGGAGGGGATCTTATTTCATGCTGTTAAAAAGCAAAATAGCATATTTAGGAGTTTTATTGGGATTAAATCAGATTTTTATTATATTATCTTCGGTTATTGAAACAAATACAATTATTTTATTTGCAGCGGCAGCCTTGTTAGTAGGAGTAGTAATAGTTGAATTTGGAGCTAAAAGCGGTATATTATTTTATATTGCATCCTGTTTGTTAGGATTTTTTCTATCCTTCAATAAATTTGAGTTTGTAACATACATAGTTTTCTTTGGATTGTATAGTTACATAAAGCATTTGTTGGAAATGAAGGTTGTTAATAAAAGTACTTTATTTTTAACAAAATTAATCTTTTTTAACTTTGCACTAATTATTATGTATTTTGTAATCAAGTTGTTTATAGCAATCAAATTAACCTGGTGGATGATTCTTGCAGGGCAAATATTGTTTATTATTTACGATTACGCATTCACTATATTTATAAATTATTATATAAATAATATTAAACCAAAAATAAGAAGATGAGATTCTACGGGCGAGCCCTCAAAATCTCATCTTTTTTTATTGCTATTCCATTGTCAAATAGCTTTCTCTTTCAGCTCCAACAGAAACATATTTAATTTTACTTTCTACCTTTTTCTCTAAATACTTAATATATTCATAACATTCCTTAGGTAGATCGGAAACCTTTCTACAGCTTCCTATATCGCAATTCCAACCCTTCATATATTCAATAACCGGTTTTGCTATGTTTAAATCATTACCCATTGGGAAATCTTCTGTTATTTTTCCGTTAATTTCATATGCTGTAACAACAGGTATTTTATCTAAGTATGATAGTATATCAAGTTTAGTCAACGCTAAAGTATCTGCGCCTTGAACTTGCACACCGTATTTTGAAGCCACTACATCGAATGGGCCAACTCGTCTTGGACGACCTGTAGCTGCTCCGTATTCACCGCCTGCTTCTCTAAGCGCTTTTGCCTCTTCTCCAAACATTTCTGCTGTAAAAGGTCCTTCTCCAACACATGAAGAATAGGCTTTCATGATACCTATTGTGTTGTCAAGTTTTTGTCCCGGTATACCTGATCCGATAGGTGCGTATGCTGCTATTGTTGAGGATGATGAGGTATACGGATATATACCAAAATCAATGTCTCTTAAAGCGCCTAACTGAGCCTCAAACATTATTCTCTTTCCTTCTTTTACTGCATTGTTTAGATACAATCCAACATCACATATATATTCTTCAAAGGTGCTCGAATATTTTAAAAGCCAATTATACATATCATCAGATGAGAACTCAATTGATTTATAACCACCGGCAATCATTAGATTTTTCCACTCTACTACAGATTTTAAATGCTCTTTTAATTTATCCTTATTGAACAAATCACCCATTCTGATCCCTTTTTTCAAATACTTATCGCCATAAACAGGTGCTATTCCTCTTTTAGTGGAGCCGAATTTTAAATCCTTAAGTCGTTCTTCTTCAAGAATATCTTGCTTCACATGATAAGGTAAACATATTATAGCTCTGTCGCTTATTTTTAAGTTATCAGGAGAAATATTAATGCCTGCTTTTCTCAAATTGTTTATTTCATTATGGAGGTGTTCAATGTCTATTACCATACCGTATCCCATAACATTTATCACTTCAGGCCTTAGGATACCTGACGGAAGAAGATTTAGAATAAATTTACCTGATTCGTTAACTACAGTATGTCCCGCGTTGTTACCACCTTGATAGCGACATACTATATCATAGTCTTAGGACAACAAGTCGACCATTCTGCCTTTTCCTTCATCTCCCCAGTTAATACCTACAATTGCTGTTAACATATATAA
>JAEZGU010000061.1 GCA_023416855.1 Bacillota bacterium | reverse complement strand
TTGTTAACCTTTACATCACCAAAAACATGAGGATGTCGAAAATACATTTTATTGCATAATGTGTTTAATATGTCATTGAAATTAAAATATCCATCCTCACTGCCAAGCTCTGCATGAAACACAACTTGAAATAGTAAATCTCCAAGTTCTTCTATTAAATTATCAACATCATCATTATCTATTGCATCGACAACTTCATATGCTTCTTCTATTACATGTTGCCTTATAGATTGATGCGTTTGTTTCATGTCCCAAGGGCATCCGTCAGGACCTCTCAAAACCTTTACAATCCTTAGCAGATTATCAATATTATACACCGTCTTTTTTGAAATATCAATAGGCATAATGCAAAAATAGGTTGAAAATCCATATTTTTTTTCTTGATCTAGCATATAAAGAGGTGTTTTTTTTACTTTTTCCTCAAGTACATCTATATTTAGCAGTTCAGTTGTGTCCGGATAAGTCTCCATAAGCTTTAATTTTATTGAGGAAGCAATCTCTTCATCGTATATCTGAGTAATTATATTCATGGAATTTACATCAAAAGAAAATTCATCTGCTTCTAAACAATCTATTATCTTTACTGATTTAAAATCTGAGTAACCGGACAATTTTATGCATTTATCAAGAAAACTCATTCCATCAATTATTATTATATTTATTTTGTCTTTATATTCGTTTAATAGTTTTTTTGTTACTATATCACCATAATAAGGACTTCCTGCTGTACAATAATTGATTTTCTTATGCTGTTTTGACAACTCTATTATATTATCGGTCATTTTTTCATAAACTTCATCAAAAGTTTCAAATTTTTCAAAAAAATTATCAAAACTTTCAATTTTAATTTTTTTTCGTAATTCCGCAACAATGGGATGTCTTTCTGTCCTAACAAATGTTGGTATGTTTTCGCTTAGTGCATTATGGGCTTTTACTGTTAAATCTTCTAACCCGCCTGCCCCCAAACCAATTATCTGAACTGTATTCATTTTATTTCCTCACAAATTTCTGTAATTTTTCTCCCTTTGGTATCAGTTCTAAATCCTCTTTAGTAATTGCTCCTGTTACAAATAAGCAAACAACATACACTAAACCTGCTACAGCTATTGAGCCTAATGTTGCAAGACTTTGACTATCTAAAATTGATTTCAATAATCTGAAGGAAATACCTGTAGCTAAAGCCATAACAGCAGTTGATAACAACGGTCTTGCTGAAACTTGAATAATATTAATTCTTACCTTGGTATTGTTTATATCAAACCAGTTTAGTACTGCAACCGCAAGATATGAAATTGTAGTACTTATTGCAGCACCTTTTATATTAATTGAAGGTATACCTATCAATATATAAGATAGAATAACTTTTATAACTAAACCAAAGGCTAAATTTTTAACCGGATGGAATTGTTTGTTAATTGATTGTAATATCGATGTAAATGCCTGAACTACCGTTAGAAATATAACACTTATAGCCAGTATCTCCAAAAGTGCGCCTGAGCTTGCATGCTTTTCCGGCCCTAATGATGAATACAGCAAAGCAATAATTGGCTCAGCTAACATGAACATTCCGATACCACATGGAAGACCTATAATTAACGATAATTTTACTCCCGCATTAGCAGTTATATTAAGCTTAGTAATTTGTTTCTTTGTAAATGCTTCAGTTATTGCAGGAACTAAACTCATTGCAACAGCTGTTGAAAAAACCTGTGGAAAATTTATTAATGTTTGTGCTGTACCGCTTAGCTCACCAAACATATCTGTGTATTGTTCAACTGTGTATCCAATAGATGCAAGGCGATTAGAAACTATGAATGAATCCATATTACCCATAAGCGGTGCAATTGAAGCACCAATTGTAATAGGAATTGCTATATATAATAGTTTTTTAATTATATCCCATACAGGCTCAGTTTTGTTATTTTTGGATAGCTTAATCTCTTCCTTTATAGTTTTTTTGCTGAAGAAAAACATTACGTAAATTAATATAAGTGCTGCTAAACCACCTGCTGATGCACCAAACGTTGCACCTGCAGCAGCTTCTTCAAGCCCTTTCCCCACAAATGCATAAGCTAAATACAACCCAACAGCTACTCTGAATAATTGCTCTATTATTTGTGACAATGCGATAGGAGCCATGTTTTGTGCTCCTTGAAAAAAGCCTCTATATGCTGATAATAAAGGAACTGCAAACAAAGCAGGAACAAGTGCCACCATTGAGTAATAAGAACCGGGATAGCCTATTAAGCTTACTATGTTTTTTGCAAATATCAGTATGAATAGTGATGAAACTAATCCTATTAAAAAAAGTCCCCAAAGTGATACTTTATATACCTGATAAGCTCCTTCGTAATTTTGTAATGCTCTTTTTTCAGATACTATTTTCGCTATTGCTGTGGGAAACCCTGATAAAGACACAACAAGCAATAAATTATATATATTATAGGCAGGTTGATAATAACCTATTCCTTCTGTTCCAATTAAATTTGTTAATGGTATTCGATATATAGCCCCCAATACCTTAACAAGTAATCCTGCTATACCTAATATTGCAGCACCCTTAATAAAATTTTCCTTCGACATAATAATTCCTTTCTTACACTACTATTTTATTAATTATATTTATGTACTTCTATATAGTATTACACTTAAACGTTTATTTTTGCTTAATTTTTTAACCAATACCGAAAATTATATTATCACAATTTTTGAATTAATAAAAGAAAAATTTGTAATCCATCATTATTTTATCACATTACTAATAATTTATGGTATAATTTTGCTATGTTTAATTAAGGAGCATTACATGGAAACCCTAAAAGGTATGATTGTTGAAACAATTTTTAGAAATGATGAAAATGGATATACAGTAGCTGTAATGGAAGCAGAAAATGAGGTTATAACCGTAACCGGAATTTTTGGAACTGATATAACAGGTGAAACCATAGTTGCTTACGGTAAAAAAGTTAAGCATCCAAAATACGGCGAGCAATTTCAGACTGAAATGTATGAAACCATACTTCCTTCTAATATAGAGCAAATTGAAAATTATTTAGGATCCGGTTTAATAAAGGGTATTGGTAAATCTACAGCCAAAAAAATAGTTGATTTGTTTAAAGAGGATTCCTTTAATATAATTCAAAATAATCCTGAAAGGTTAATGGAAATTGAAGGAGTCGGAGAAAAAAAAGCAGATATGATTTCAAAGAGCTTTTCAGAACATTCGGATATAAGAGAAATAATGATGTTCTTGCAAAGTCACGATATTAGCACAGGATATAGCATTAAAATATATAAAAAATATGAAAAGGATACAATAAAAATAATATCTGAAAATCCTTACAAGCTTTCTGAGGACATTTATGGTATTGGATTTAAACTTGCTGATAAGATAGCAGGTTCGCTTGGAGTTGAGAAAAATTCACCTTACAGAATTTCTTCAGGCATAAGATATTCCCTTATTGAATATGCTTCAAGGGGCCACACTTATGTGCCTTATGATTTGCTCCTTAACACTGCTATTGAAATGCTTGGAGTTGATAAAGAAAGTGTTGAAGGTGAAATGCTCAACATGGCATTTACAAATAAAATACATATAGAAAATGTAAACAATGAACGAGCAGTATATTATGTGCCATATCATATGGCGGAAGTCAATGTTTGCAAAGAATTAATTAATTTATCAAGAGCAGATTTTAAAATGACAAATTTGGATGTTATTCCGTACCTAAATAAAATAGAAAGTTCTTCATCTATTACTCTATCAAGTAAACAAAAGGAAGCGATAGTTCAGTCAATTATAAACGGTGTAACAGTAGTTACAGGCGGTCCTGGCACAGGAAAAACAACAATTATCCTATCCATTATCGAAATATTTGAAAATATGAACAAAAAAGTGCTCCTATGTGCACCTACTGGTAGAGCTGCAAAGCGAATAACAGAATCAACAGGTAGAGAAGCAAAAACAATTCATAGAATGCTTGAATATACTTATGGTGAAATTGATAGTAATTTATCTTTTAATAAAAATGAAAATTCACCTCTTGACTGTGATGTTGTTATAGTAGACGAAATGTCTATGGTTGATATTTTACTTATGAACAATCTGGTAAAAGCGGTAAAAAAGGAAACGCGTTTAGTATTGGTAGGTGATGTAGACCAGCTACCTTCTGTAGGTGCAGGTAATGTTCTATTAGATGTTATTAATTCTAATACTATTAAAACAATTCGATTAGATACAATATTCAGACAATCAGCAGGAAGCATGATAGTGCAAAATGCTCATTTGATAAATAAAGGCTCTATGCCTATATATAATAAACAAAATACCGACTTCTTTTTTATGAGAGAAGATGAAGATGATATAGTGGATATTATTGTTGATTTATATACTAATCGTCTACCATCTAAATATAATTTAGACCCTATTAAAGATATACAGGTTTTATCACCTATGAAAAAAGGTACTGCAGGTGTAATAGATCTTAATTTAAAGCTTCAAGCAGCTATTAACCCACCTGCTAAACATAAAAAAGAAAAAATGTTTGGTAAATATACTTTTAGAGTTGGTGATAAAGTAATGCAAATAAAAAACAACTACCAGACACAATGGTCAGTTGAAGCAAATAGTGGAAAAGTTATTACAGGCGAAGGTATATATAACGGTGATATTGGATTTATAACATTTATTGATGAAATTGAACAAGAAGTATATGTTATTTTTGACGAAGAAAAGGAAGTAATTTATCCCTTCAGTCAATTGGATGAGCTTATACTTGCTTATGCCACAACTGTTCATAAAAGCCAAGGAAGTGAGTTTCCCGTTGTTATAATGCCCATTGTATGGGGTCCACCTATGCTTTTAACTCGAAACCTGTTTTACACTGCAATTACAAGAGCAAAACAATTGGTTGTTTTAGTAGGTATTGAAAAATATATGCAAGATATGATAAACAATAATAAAATTGATAGGAGATATTCAGCATTGGACTTTAGACTGGGTTCAGCAATTGCTACTCATAATATGTTAGCGAAAGGATTATATTAATGAGAGAATATTTGGATTCCTTTTTAGAGCTAATTTATCCTGAAAAAAATACATGTTTCATATGCGACAAATATGATGAAAACATTGGGGAAAGATATATATGCTTCGACTGTGAAAATAATAGTAAAAAATTAGTTCCCCCCGTTTGTGCTAAATGCTCCAAGCCAATTAACTATGATAAATCAACGGAGCTTTGCAAGGAGTGCTGTGCAGAAGAAAGGTACTTTGAAATATCCAAATCATTATATGCTTATGAAGGCACTATAAAAAATGCAATTTACAATTATAAATATTATAATAAACCCTATTTTTATAAGTTATTTGGAAATATGATGGTAGAATTTATTATTAAAGAAAACTACTTAAACTATGACTATATATTGTCTGTTCCTCTACATCGTTCAAAGCTTTGTCATAGAGGATATAACCAATCAGCTCTTTTAGCAAAGCATATTTCAAAATGTCTATCCATACCATATATTGATGCTTTAAAAAGAATTAAAAAAACTGAAAAACAAAGTGATCAAAGCAAAGAAAAAAGAAGAAAAAATTTAAAGGATGCTTTTATAGTTAAAGCATCCTCAAATGAACTTATTAAAAAATCTGTTCTATTAGTTGATGATATATACACAACAGGCTCCACAGTCAATGAATGTTCAAAAGCATTGATAGACTATGGAATAGATAAGATATATGTACTTACCTTAGCTAGGTGATAATTCTTTTCTCAGTAATAATCATATTCATTTTTATATCGTGGGGTTCTGCAGGAACTTCTTCTACTACTTGAAATTCGTATGCTAAGGCAATTACCTTTGTATCTTTTCTTTTTTTGCTTAATATTCTGTCATAATAGCCTTTACCAAAACCTATACGATTTAATTCTTCATCAAATACAACACCTGGTGCTATAATTAAATCCAATTCTTCAACTTCTATTTGCTTAACTTTATTTATTACAGGTTCATAATATCCAAATGGGTTTAATACTAAATCATCCTTTAAATTTTTTATTTCTGAAGGTATTATTTCTGTGTTTTTAATATCTGTATAAGGTATAATCACTCTTTTATTATCAGAGAGCATTTTTTCGATTAAATTAAATGTATCTACTTCATTTTTAAATGACATATAAATAAAAACAACATTACTGTCTTTATACTCATCCAATGCGGTAAGCTTATCCATTATTATTTTACTTGATTGGCTTACTGTTTCAGGTTCTAAGTTATTTCTTATACTTAGTATCTTTTTTCTTATTTTACTTTTATCCATATTTTCCTCTAAAAAAATATTGAAATTAATAAGTTATAGAAAAATAGTATGGGTGGAGTTATTATTCTTCCGACTCCCCTAAACACTATTATTAAAAGCATGGCAAATCTTAGCTGATCGTAATATTTATAATAGAAATTCCATACTTTTGCACCACCGATGCTTCCTAATATATGATGGCCATCAAGTGGTGGTATTGGAATTAAGTTGAATACCATAAGTACCAGGTTAATCCATACAGTACTTCTTAGTACTTCCCATATCACTTCAGCTGTTAGTGAATATGGCATGTACAAATCTACAATTTTCATAAGACCCACAAAAATAAATGCTATTGTAAAGTTTGCCAATGGACCTGCCAATGACACGATTGCATCATCTCTTCTTGGGTTGTTAAAGTTTCTGCGATTTATCATTACGGGCTTAGCCCAACCAAAACCGAATAAAAGCAAGCACATGAATCCTAATGGATCTAAATGTTTCAATGGATTCAAAGTCAATCTCCCTTGCATCAAAGGAGTATCATCACCCATTTTAACCGCAGCGTATCCATGGGCAAATTCATGTATAGAAATCCCAAGGAGTATCCCTGGAAGTATTAATAATTTACTCATTAAATAACTCATATTTCCTCCTGATGATATTTTACAGGATAAAGCTTAAGTTTATCTGAATTAATCAATATTATCGGTAGTATCGTTGGCCTTATATACAATTGCAGTCTCTAATCTTCTACCTTTGATTTCAGTTACCTTAATTTTCAACCCATATTCTTCAAGCTCCATGGTGCTTCCATCCTCAGGTATTATACCAAGCACTCCAAACACCAATCCTCCAAATGTATCAAAATCCTCATCAGGCAAGCTAATGTTTAGTTCTCTTGAAACATCCTCTAAATATGCAGAGCCTTTTATTTTCCATGAATCTTCATCAATTTTCTCAATAGACGGTGGCTCAGGATTCAAATAATCATCATCTATATTACCAACTATTTGCTCAAGAAGGTCATTCATAGTGATAACACAACTCATACCGCCGTACTCATCAAACACTACTGCAAAATGATTTCTTGACTTTTTCATATTTTGGAAAAGAACATCGGTTCTAACCGTTTCAGGAACATAATAAGCAGATTTTATAGCCTTTTTCATCACATTTTCTCTAGATTTATCTTTTATTCTAAAATAATCTTTTACATTTAAAACGCCTATAATGTTATCTGCACTTCCATCACAAACAGGATATCTTGAATGTCTGCTTTTTGTTATTTTTTGTGCCCATTCTTCATCGGTTTCTTCTAACCACAATATAGTTACTTCAGTTCTATGAGTCATTACTTCTTCAGCAGTTTTATTGTCAAATTCAAAAACATTTTGAATCATTTGCTTTTCACTCTCATTTATTGAACCCTTTTCACTTCCCACATCTACCATCATTCTTATATCTTCTTCAGTAACTTCTTCATCCTCGGAATTCGGATCTATTCCTATTAATCTTAAAACTCCATTTGTGGAAATTGTTAAGAGCCATACTAATGGCGCAAATAATTTAGAAATTAAATATAATAAATTAGACAAAAACAATGCAAGCTTCTCAGCATTTTTCATTGCAAATCGCTTTGGAACAAGCTCTCCGAATACAAGCGTAAAATAAGAAAGGATTAAGGTTATAATAATAACCGAAATTGTATTGAATGTACCTATTGGAAAGTCAATACCGGTTTTTATCAACAAATTAGTAAGTCTGCTGGCAAAATTATCTGCAGCAAAAGCACTTCCAAAAAATCCTGCCAAAGTAATTGCTACCTGTATAACAGAAAGAAATTGTGACGGTTGGTCAGTTAGTTTACTTAACTTAATTGCACGTTTATCACCTTCTGTTGCCATTTTAGCCATTCTATTATCATTCATTGAAATAACTGCTATTTCTGCTGATGCAAAAACTGCATTTACAAAAATTAAAACTATTTGTAATATTATAGGACCCCACAACGAGCCTTCTTCTACCAAAATAAACCTCCACAAAAAGAAAATTGTTACAAAAATGATACCATATATATTATACCCAGTCAATATTCATTTATGATTGCATATACTGTGATAATCCAATTAATTAAATATAAGGTTGATATATTTTGAGAAATAATGTAAAATTATTGTAACCGTAAATACATGGAGGCAGACATGTTTCTTGAAGCTTTAATTTTAGGGATAATTATCGGTTTTATAAGAAGAGGCAAAATATCACGTCTTGCTTATGTACATTTTAATTTTAAATTTTTAATTTATATATCAGCATTACTCTATCTTGCCATAATTGTAATGAATTTAGGACTATTTGATTACAGTTCTGATTTATATTCAATATTTCTTTTAATGACATATGTTCTTACTGGTTTATTTTTAGTGGCTAATATAAGTATGAAATTTATGCCTATACCTCTTATTGGTTTAGGAGCAAATTTGTTGGCATTCTTGGCGAACGATTTTAAATTTCCATTATCATCTGAAGCTGCTGCGAAGCTTTACGGAACAGAAATTTATGAGCTGTTAATTAGTGGTAAAATGTTATTTTTTACACCTGCTGAAACTTCTTCATTAAGCTTTTTAGGAAATATAATTACGATTGGAAATCGTATAATTGTAAGTGCCGGAGACATAATAGCCGCAATAGGAATTGCTATGGTAATTCAAGCAATTATTTCAGATAAATTTATTCAAAACAGAAACAGAATTACTTTCTCTAAAAATTTAAGATAAGTAAAAAGAATGGTCAATATAATATTTGACCATTTTTTTGTATATAAATTATTAAATTATTATTTACCTATTTCAGTAAGTGATGATGCAAGCCCTGCGAGGCTTTGAATATCTGATGGAACAATAATTTTAGTCGCTTGACCATTTGCGGCTTTTTCATAAGCTTCAAAGCTCTTTAGTGTTAATACTTCTTTATTTAAACCAACATCTTTTATTAATTTCAAACCTTCAGCAGTAGCTCTTTGTATACTTAATATTGCTTCTGCCTCACCTTCCGCTTCTCTAATGGATGCTTCTTTCTTAGCTTCAGCTTTCAAAATTGCAGCTTGTTTTTCTGCTTCAGCTTCAAGAATAAGAGAATCTTTCTTACGTTGTGATACTAAAATAGCTGCATTTTTTTGTCGTTCAGCTATAAGTATTGATTCTCTTTTTTCTCTTTCCGCTTTCATTTGTTTTTCCATTGCATTTTGTATTTCTTTAGGCGGAATAATATTTTTAACTTCTACTCTATTGATTTTGATACCCCAAGGGTCAGTTGCTTCATCTAAAACAACTCTCATTCTTGTATTAATAATTTCCCTTGAAGTTAATGTTTCATCAAGCTCTAAATCACCTATTATGTTTCTAAGTGTTGTAGCTGAAAGGTTTTCTATAGCCAGCATAGGTCTATCTACGCCGTATGTATAAAACTTAGGGTCAGTTATTTGAAAAAATACAACTGTATCTATCTGCATTGTTACATTATCTTTCGTTATAACAGGTTGTGGAGCAAAGTCGATTACTTGTTCCTTAAGAGATATCTTTTTTGCTATTTTATCAATTAAAGGTACTTTTATATGAAGACCTACACCCCAAGTTGATTGATAAGCACCTAATCTCTCTACTACATAAGCATGGGCTTGTGGCACTATTCGTATATTTGTTGCAATTAATGCTATAACAACTATTAAAAGAAAAATCAAACCTATAAATTCTACCATTCCTTACC
>JAEZGU010000018.1 GCA_023416855.1 Bacillota bacterium | reverse complement strand
TCCTTCATGTCTTACAGCACCTAATAATGTGCCTCCATCTAATGAATAATTAATTTTATTATTTTTACATATTTTATCAAATTCAATAAGAATTTCTAATTGTATCATTTGCATTTTGTGCAATTGCTCTTGGGATAACTCAATTTCACGTGCTTTCGATATCATTTACTCTAACCTTTCTTTTGCTTTTTTAAACACCTCTTCAATGATATAATTGTTTATCTTACTTCCACATGTTCCATCAGAATTAACTACAGAATTGTTAAAGCACATTATTCTTTCATTAGTACCATTGTCTAATCCTGCTATAATATTATCAATAAATTCATCAACTTTACTATCATCATTCAATGTGCATGCCGAAAAATCTATTGCTCTAAATTTCCTCATTTGCGATCTTAACCGACCGAAGATATACATTGGTTTTCCAGTAGCCAGATAAATCCTTGCTATTGAACTTATATCAGATATTAGAGCATCCGATAAGCTAATGGAAAGACGATAGTCAGTAGTATCATCGTAAATAGCAAACTCAGAATTTATTACTTTTTTCTTAATTTCGATATATTCTTCATAGTAATGTTTACGCATTGAGAGTATCGTAGATTCAAGTAATGGATGAGGCCTCCAGATTAAAATGCTATCCTTAGTTTTATCCATTATTAAATCGATAGTGTGTCTTAAATAATTAATCCATTCGTTTTGTTTATTCATTCTTAGCATTCCGGTAATACTGGTATTAAGTAATATAACCTTTTTATTTTGTATTTTATTTTTCCAGTTGGTAGGAACATTTGAATTATCCTTTTTAAAATTAATTATTGCATCAAATTTTGGGGAACCTAAAATGCATAACTTCGATGCTGGACATCCACTAGCTAAATAGGCATCTGCAACTATCTTTGATTGCACGATTATTTTATTTACATTAAAAACTGAAGGCATCATATGAAATGGAGCAACTTCTTTGGGTTTATTATATGTTGCTTCTGATATATAATATGGAACATAAACTAGCATTTCTGTATGATTTTTCAAATTTGAAGAATAAAATCTTGAATCAACAGAAGTAACTTGGTTATATTCATCATAAGGGTTATGAATATATATAATATCAGGTTTTTCTAATGCTATATCATAATCATTATAATGAACTATAGGTATTTCATTATCAAACTTATCTCCTTCATATTCCATAATAGAAAAATCATTTTTTTCTGTATTCACATAATAAGGAATTGGGACCACATGACAATTGCACCTTGGGTCATCCTTTGCTGCTCTCCAAATACTTTCAAGGCTATCCCACATAGATGCCTTATAAGGCAAAAATGCAATTTCTAATTTTACTTCACTATCATTTAGCAAATTATACTTTATTTCATTTAGCAAATCGCCTATTTCATAAGTTCTTTCTACGTTGTTTTGCTTATTATCTATATCATTTTTGACTTCATTAATCAGTTCTACAATTGGACTTATTAAATTAGCATAAGCTATTATTTTTTCTTCTGATAATGATTCATCTAATGTATTAAAAATAGAAATAACTGCATCATAACAATCATTTAATACATCAAAAGCTGTTTTACTATCTGCGTTTTGTGAATATTTAATTCCTTCTTCAATAGTAGGAATAAGATTAATAATTGTATTTCTAACTTTTAATCTCATATTTCCTCCCTATTCTTCCTTATTTAAAAATCCCGATTTTATTAATGCATCTTTCTCATTATTATTTAATAAACTTATATAATAGTCTTTTAATGTGCTATTATTTATTGAGTCACATGTTTTTATTAAAAACATAACATCTTTTAAATTTTTATAATTGTATATTTTACTCAAAAAATTTATAATATTTTCTTCTTTTTCCTGTGTTAAAAATGTTTTTAATAAAACAATTAAAGTATGAATATTGAATTTATCAACTTTTAATAATGCAACCGAAACTTCTACAACTTTGTGCTTATTATTTTGCAAATTGTAAGAATTCAATAATTCAATATAGACTTCATCTATTTTCCCAACAGCTAAGCTTTCAGCAGGATTATTGTAATTATTACATAATTCAACACATTTTTCTAATAATTGTGTAGCTTCTTCAAATCTATTATCTCTTAAAGCGATCTTACCTAAAAACCAATAATAATCAGGATAAAAAGGGTATTTTTTAACAGCAATATTAAATATAGATTTAATATCATCATATGATTTTGACAAAGCTAACATATTCATCATAATAATACTGTAAATTGTACAATAATAATCATATTCAACTGAATTGTCTTTATATTGCAGTGCCTTTTCAGCATAGACCAAGGCTTCTTTATACTTACCTTCCATGTTCAATTGTCTGCTTAAATAATAATTAACTTTAGAATTTTCAGGATTTATTTCTAATTCTTTTTTTAATAATTCAATATTTCTTTCATTCTTGTTTTTTTCCTTAACTTCTTCTACATCATACCCAGTATGATAAATTATTAATGAATTACTAACATCTGCACATACTAAACTTTCATTTGTTTTTGTATTTGCTAATACTTCATGTATTTTATTTTTATATCTAATATAATTTTTTCTTTTAAAAATTCTCGGACTTACATTCTTTACTGTAGAAATTATTTCACCATTTGATTTAATATTAATAAATTCTGCTGTCAATCCATCTATATTTTTGTATTCACCGTGCTTATTTATGTTTTCCCTGATAAATGGTACCGAATCTTTAGAAAAGTATTCATCGCAATCCAAAAATATTATCCAATCTCCTTTAGCTTTATCCAAAGTGAAATTTCTTGCAGCACTGAAATCATTGATCCAGTCAAAATGAAATACCTTTGCTCCTAATCTTTCAGCAATTTCAACAGTTGCATCTGTTGAACCGGTATCAACGACTATTTGCTCATCAACTACAGATTTTAGATGAGATAAACAGTGTTCTATATTTTTTTCTTCATTTTTTGTAATTAAACATTGAGAAATGCGCATATCTACTCCTTCTTAGAATCTTCCCTATATTACTTTTAAATCTCTTCCAAATGACTTGATTGTTAAGTTACCTGTTGTGCTGTCAAAAATAATCGTTCGACCATAATTTTGTCCAACATCCTCTGCAAACAACTTAATCTTCAATTTTTGTAATGTTTCTTTTGTGGCAGCTACATTTCTTTCACCTATATTTCCTATAGACGAGCTACCCTTTATATCGAACATTTTGGCTCCTCCGGCAATTTTAGCAATCATTCTTGACCTTATGCCACCTAAACGTTCCATTTGTCTTATCATCTCTTCTATTCCTGTATCTGCATACTTAAAAACATTACTATTGTCCGAGTTATTGTTGTACGGTAGCATTATGTGAGCCATCCCTGCAATTTTCGCTACTTTATCTATAATACAAATACCTACACAAGAACCAAGGGCGTATGTAATTAACCCTTGAGGGACACTTACTATCTTCATGTCTGAAATACCTACGTTTACTTCTTGACTCATATATCTTTTCCAAACCTCTTCAGCAAAATTCCCAGGGATGTCATACTTGGCAATAGAAGCATATGGCTATATACAGTTTCATCTTGACAGTAATATTTTTCTTTAATAAATATAACTTTATCAGCGACTTCAGAAAATTCAGCTGTTATAGCATCTAACAAAGCGCCTGACATATCAATATTCAATGAAGGAACTGTTATATCAATTCTCATATTTGTTAGTGAAGAAATAGAATTTACATATGATGATACCATAATATTGCCGATTTCAGATAATGCAGACATATCCATATCAGATATTTCTTCAAAGCTATGAAGTTCTGTTCCAAGAAGTGAATTTAATATAAGATGAACAAACTCCTTTTTTAATAAAAATAATATTACTCCATCTATATCACCTTCAAAACTGACCAAGATGCCAACTATTACGTTTTCTGGTCCTCCAATAGAATCAATTATATCGTTATAATTTAATAAACTTACTTCAGGTACATTCATATCAATCCTTTTTGAAAGCATTGATGAAAGAGATGTTGCAGCATTACCGGCACCTATATTACCTATTTCTTTTAATACATCAATATGTATATCATTTAATTCCACATTATTGCTCCTTCCATAAATGGAACGATATTAATTAATCGTTCCATTAAAAATTAATCCACTTATGCATCAATATCTCCTGAATTTAATGGTACAATAGAGATATCGTTGCCATCATTATATATTTTACTATAGCTAATATCTTGTCTTACTCTGTACTTCATCCAACCAATTGTTATCCTTGTGTTTGAATAAATAATTCCCTTACATACTATCTTATGATTTTCTATGTTATCCTTAGGGGCAATCTCAGTCAACTGGTTTTGCAAATCACTAATATCACTATTAATTTTTATTTTCTTTAGTAGTAATTGTCTTTGAACTGATTTTTTATTATCATCATCAAGAGATGAACTTAATATTAATTCGACTTTTTCTTCTAATTCTTTTAATTCATTTTTCTTTTCGTTCAGTTCTTTTTCTATCTTTAAATTCTGTCGCTTTTTTGATTCATATAATTTCTGTTCTTCTTGATATCTTGTTAAGTTAATAATTATATTAGTT
>JAEZGU010000294.1 GCA_023416855.1 Bacillota bacterium | reverse complement strand
AAATTTATATTTCAAAAATACACTTTCTACAACATTACCGTCATCAAACTTAATGACATACTTTTTTGTTTCATCAAGTTTTGATTCAAGCTTTAATTCAATTGAAGCGTTAGTAAATTCAAATATTTTACTTAATTCTTCCTTTGTTTTTTTAGACACATTTGTCATACCGTCAAAATTTTCAACACATTTATTATGTACCCAATCAAATATTTGCTTTGCTTTAAATTTCTGCTCGCCTATATCCAAAAGAGATTTTTCTAATTCTTCTAAATTTAAATCATCAATTTTCTTCATTGTTTACCCTTCGTCTATTACGACAAAATTAAAATTTTATCAATTATACCATACCCTTTTTATTTTCGCAATAAAAAAGCCATCCATCCCGTGCAAATGTGGATAAATTTCAATGTAGCCCTGTTTTGCCGTTTTAAAATATTCATCAATATTTTCAGATATATCTACCAAGGCGAAATTCCTGTTGTTATTTAAGAACCTATTTATAAGTTCGTAATTTTCTTCTAAATTTGTGGTGCAGGTAGAATATACCAGTTCCCCAGATGGTTTTAAATATTTTGATGCATTTTCAAGTATTTTATATTGTATTTCTTTTATATCATTTAACTCTTTGTCTGTTTTATTATATTTTATTTCAGGCTTACGTCTTATTATTCCAAGGCCTGAACATGGAACATCTGCTATGACATAATCTGCTTTTTCGATTAAAGATTCATCTAATTTAGTTGCATCATATTCTTCAACCTTAACATTAGTTATACCCAATCTTTTTAATTCATTTTCTATTAGTTTTAACTTAGCTTCATATATATCTCTTGATATTATTTTTCCTGTGTTTTTCATCATTTCAGCAGCATTCAGTGTTTTTCCGCCTGGAGCTGCACACATATCTACTATTAGTGAATTTTCTTTTGGGTTTAGTATTTGACCGGAAAGCATTGAGCTTTCACTTTGTATTGAAAATAACCCATTTTTATATTCTGCTGTTTTATCTATTTCAAAAGGATTTTCTATAATTAATCCTTTATTAGCATATTTGCATTTATAAGATTTTATACCTTTTTCTTCAAAGAGTTTAATTAACTCATCTCTTTGAATTTTAAGTGTATTTACCCTAATTTCCAAAGGAGCTTCAGTATTATTTGCTATTAAAACTTGCTCTATATCATTGCCAAACTGTTTTTTCCATCTTTTTATTAAATCCATAGGATATGAATATTTGACATTTAAATATTCATCCTGTGGCAACTTATTCATTTTTATTATTAGCTCTTCTTTGCTACGCAATATATTCCTTAGAACTGCATTTATAAATTTTGATGCTCTTATATTACCTTTGTCCTTAATATATTGAACACTTTCATTCACAACAATATTCTCATGAGATTTATCTAAAAAGAATAGTTGATATACAGCTAATCGTAGCACAGTCAACACTTCTATTTCCATTTTCTTTGTTTTAGTTGAGGATACTTCGTTGATTATCCAATCAATAAAAATCAAATTTTCAATAACTCCTAATACCGATTTACGGTACAAAGAAAGAAACCTATGTTCAACATTTTTTACATCATTGTTTATAACAATGTTGGAATAGGATTTATCTTTAAATATTTTTTTAAGTGTTTCTATTGCTTGTAATCTATAGCTATTCATAATACCATCCATATTTATTTCATTCATAAAAAACAATTAATTATATCATTAATATAACCAAATAACAAAGAATATTTATAGTCCCGCCATGGGGACGTTTCGATTGCCAGATTTATATACTGTTAATGCCAAACAAAACGTCCCCATGCCTTTAAAATTTGCCCCAGTTTTGCCCAGAGCACATACCCTAAATTCTACACCCTTTGGAATCACTGGTTATTAGCAGCACAGTTTCCACGTGCGGCGTATTAGGTCAGTGAATAGTGTTTTGATTACTTTTAAGTAATTTTACGATATTTTCAATGAATTTTGCAAGTGTTATTTTTGTTTTGATTAATCTGAATTAATCTTAAAGTATAAAAATTTGCCCGAGATTTGCCCTGGGCAAGAGCCTTAAACAAAAAAATCTATAATCAATAAATATACATCAGATTAGTGCTTCAAAAGATTTATCCATTAATATATATAGATTTTTTATATCTTAAAATTTTTATTGTGTCCTTAAGTTATTAGACAAATTGTTCCATTTTATTACTCTTCCACTATTGTCAAATTGAATAGATGATAATTCATAACCCCATTCTGTGAAGCTATAATAATCATTAATAGAGTCAGGTGTTCCCATAGCATTTATTACATCTTGTTCCGTTGAACCTAAGGTGATAGAAGGTGAATTTAAATCCTTTTCTCCCAAACTAACTTTGAGGTTTTTAGATAAATCATTCCATCCAATAACCTTTCCGTTGTTGTCAAATTTAATAGATGATAATTCATAACCCCATTCAATGAAACTATAATAATCATTAATAGAATCAGGTGTTCCCATAGCATTTATTACATCTTGTTTAGTTGAACCTAATGTAATAAAAGGTGAATTTAAATCCTTTTCTCCCAAATTAACTTTGAGGTTGTTAGATAAATCATACCATCCAATAACCTTTCCATTATTATCAAACTTGATAGATGATAATTCATAACTCCATTCAACGAAACTATAATAATCATTAATAGCGTCAGGTGTTCCCATAACATTTATAACTTCGTCTTGATTTGACCCTAAAGTAATAAAAGTTTCTACAGTAGGTTTTATTGTTACTTCTTTGTCATTATCTATGTTATTTAAAGGGGACGAATTTATTATTTTCACAGTTTCTTCAGTATTATAAACATAATTACTATCCAATGATTTATTAATTATATGTTTAGCAAATTGCTGGTTTATAGTATTATACCAATAGGTATCTATAACATCGTTAGGTACCCAACCATACAAACTATTATTATCATTTACAACGTATATATCATACCAATTGTTCATTTTTCCTACGACTATAATTATATCCTCTTCATTAAATGAATAAACTACATCATAATCATTAGTTGGTCCATTTCGAACTTCTATATTATCCATAATAGCAATCCCGATTAAAGCTATTTCTGATGTAAAATTCTCGGTAAAATCAACATAACCTTCTAAACTTATAGTTTCATTTTGTGACTTTAGATATAAAAATAAATTATCATCAGTTTCAGTATTTTTTGCAACATTATCATATACAGTATCATCATTTGAAGTTAATTGGGAATCAATAGGAACTACACTAGTTTTAATTATTTGATAAATCACAAATATAACTGCAATTGCTATGAAATATTTAAACATTTTATTATTTTTTGATTGAGTAGCCTTATTATGATAAGGCTCATAGTATTGCTTTTCATTGTCTTTATTTATTGTAGTATCAGATTCTTGTCCATTTGTTTTATTAAGTATTATTGAATCATAAAGCGAGTTATAATGTGCTCTTAAATATTCGTCATTTAGCACTTCATAAGCCTCGTTTATTTCAGCCATTTTAAAATTTGCATAAGCAATGGTATTACTGTTTAAGTCCGGATGGTATTTTTTTGCTAAAACTTTAAAAGCTCTATTTACTATTTCATCCGAAGCCATTCTATGAACTTCTAGTATTTCATAATAATCTTTTAATACTCCGTCTTTATAGTAATTCATTATTTCCTCCAAAGTAATACTAACTATTTGAGTTTCATTTAAAAAGGTACATTTAAAATTACACTAATAAATAAACATAAAACAAAAGCTAATAAACGATTCTTATCAATTTCAATGATGGAGTTTAAAATTGCATAAACTAACATTGCTCCAAGAATTAATCTCACTATATACATGATAAAATAACCTCTTCTCTAATTATTTTTCTTTAATTCTAACAATGCGGTTTGAGTTCCATCTGAATGTCTATAGTCCTGCATAATTTTATTCTTATGACTTATCTAAAAAGGAACAGTTTTCTATTAATAATTTAAAAACAGCGCCTATCTTTCGATAAACGCTAAATATTTTTTTATTTTTATTTCTAATTGAAAGATATATTGATAATATCGGAGTCTTTTATTGTATCCCAAGATTCAGCGTCAAAAATATGTAGTTTAAATTCTAAATCAGTTATATCGGTTATTCCGTTATCAGTTAAATCTGACTCCATAAATGTCATAGTGTCAAATGCTTTTTTACCTACCATGATTTCACAAGAGAATATTGGGTCAACCATAAAGCCATTTATAGATACATCTCTTGATTGAACTGTAATATCATTAGTGGTGTTATTTTCAATGTACAGGTGTACATCAGAACCCCAAAAGCTATCTGAACTGTTTAACTTTTTTACAACTACTTTTATGCCATCAGCATTGTAAGCAACAAATCCTGAATCATCATACTCCTGCACATATGATGCATCAGCTGTTGTTGTCAAGCCAATCATATCAGTAGCTACAATATCATTCCATGTATTTGAATCCATCACAATGAGAGAAAACTCAATATCCTTAATTGTAGTAATCCCTGATATCTCCAAATCAGATGATGAGAATGTAATTGCATCATTTGCCTTTTTACCTGCAGCAACATCTGCAGAGAACATTGTATCTACCATTAAACCATTAACTGAACTGTCTCTCGATTGGACCGTAATATCCTGTGCAGAATTGTTTTCTATCAGGACCTTTACTTCAGGTCCAAAGAAACCCTCATTATTAAGTCCTGTCGCAGTAATTTTAACATCATTACC
>JAEZGU010000239.1 GCA_023416855.1 Bacillota bacterium | reverse complement strand
CTCTAATAAAAGGAAAAAGCCATTTCATTATTGGCTTTTTTCTTTTGGAATTAATTTATAAATTATATTAGAATTTTTCTAAAATATCGCAAATATATTGCATGTGCTTTTCGTTATATCTTTGATCGCAAGAAATCGATAATACATTATTATATATGTAATTAGAATTTGGGAATAATTCTAAATTTACTGAATCATTTATAGGCCAATAAATCGTACTAAGGATATTGTTACTTAATAAATAATTTTGTAAATCAGCTCTTTTGCTCGAATAAATTGTAAGGTGACTTGGAACAGAATTATCATCAAGATCAGGAAATACTAATGTAAAGTTTGAATTTTCTTTCAGATGATCTATGAGATATTGATAATTAGCTCTTCTTCTTTCAATTAAAGATTTTACATTAAAATGCTCTGCAATTTTTATGGAGTCTTCATCACTTTTATAAATGTTAAATACTTTTCGTAAATTCATTTCAGCATCCCAGAATATTTTTGTTGCTTCTTGTAAATTATCGGAATCTGAATGCTCTAAATATTCTATTTTCATTTTCATGGCTAAATTTCTGGCAGCTATATGATTTTTATCTGAATCTAATAGGCCAAAGGAAAATTTTCCATGTGTTTTAATTGCAAATCCACCTGATGCAATGCCTATCCATTTTCGAAGACTTCCGACTATATAATCACAATTGGGGTCAATGCCATTTCTTGAGAACATGGAATGAGTTGTGTCTTCTATAACCGAAACACCATTTTCTGAACATTGTTTAATAAAATCCCTATCGTAATAACAAAATCCATAATATCCACATATTAAAATTACACTGATTTTTGCAATTAATTCATTGTTAAAAATAGGTTTCATATTTTTATCTATATCATAAAACATCAGCTCATAATCGGATTTTACAAAAGGGGCTAATACGGTTTCGCAAGTATATGCTGGTAAATACGCTATTCTTTTTTTATCCTTTAATTTAAGATCCTCTAATGCATAGTATATGCCACAACGACCGGACATTAAATATGCCAAATCACCATCAATAGGACACATGCTTTTTAAAAAGTTATTTTTGTTTTCACTTAGTTCCTCGTTACAAAAAAAACCGCCAATCTCATTCATATGAGCCTCCAGTTGCCGCTACCGCTGACGGCACAAATAGTGTTAAAAATGGTGTGCGGATATCGCCACTTTTTTACATTTATTATAATATACCTTATTTGTTAATACAATTGTTATATAATAATATCATATTTTTTCATTTTTCTCCAAAGTGTTGTTAAGCTTATATTTAATTCTTGAGATGTCTTTTTTCTGTCTCCGTTGTATTTATCTAATGTTCTTATTATTTTGTTACTTTCATGATTAATATTTGAATTTTTCAAGGAATTATTGTTGTTAGATGCTATTGCTCCAAAATTATTTATATTAATAATGTTTTTAAAATCCTTTGCAGAAATGTAGCTATTGTCAGCTAGAACAATAGCACGTTCTAAAATATTGAACAGCTGTCTCAAATTTCCCGGATATGAACCAGAGCATAATAATTCAATGGTATCATTTGAAAAGGTTACATCATAGTTATTTTTCTTTAAATAATAATCAACCAAGTAAGGAATATCATCCAAACGCTGATTTAGGGTAGGTAAGTTCAGTTCAAGAACACCAAGTCTATAATACAAGTCTTCTCTAAATTTCTTTTCTTTTATGAGTTCATGCAAATTTTTGTTTGTTGCACTTATGATTCTTACATCAATCGGTATGATTTTATTATCACCGAGTCTGCTTACTTCCTTTTCCTGAAGAACCCTCAATATCTTAGCCTGAATATTTATATCCATTTCGCCTATTTCGTCAAGAAATACAGTACCGTTGTGTGCCAGCTCAAATATTCCTATTTTACCTTCATCCTTTGCACCTGTGAAAGCTCCTTTGACATATCCAAACAGCTCGCTTTCCAAAATTGAACTCGGCAAAGCAGCACAGTTAATGGCAACAAAAGGTTCATTTGCTCTTTCGCTGTAGTTATGTATGCTTTGGGCAAATAATTCCTTACCTGTTCCGGTTTCACCGGTTATCAATACTGCACAACTGGATTTTGAATATTTTTTAGCTTTATTTATTGTGCTTTCTATTTCGCTGCTTTTCCCAATAATATTGTCAAACGTGTTTTTTGCTATACGTCCTTTAGCATTAAATGTTAGTCTCAATTGTTTTTCACTTGATTGTATAAAGTTGGCATCGAGAATTATTGCTATTACGCTTTGAACTTTGTTATTAACTATTACGGGCTTGAAATTTGTGATGTAGCTTTTATTGTGGATAGTCAGTACCTTATCAAATATCGATTTTTTATTGTTAAAAATTATATCCTTGTCTAAAACGGAATACAAAATTTCATATATTTCGCTTCTTGTATCGTTATTAAATAATTTTTTAGCTTTATTGTTTAAAAATATTATTTCTCCATTTTTATTGATATTGATTATTGCTTCGTAAGTTCCATTGATTGTAGTCAATATGGTTTGAAGATACTTATCCTTTTCATCCTGAGATTCTAATATGTTCAATGTGCTGTTAACTGCCATCTCAATGGAGTTTTCGTTGACGCCAAGCATTACG
>JAEZGU010000219.1 GCA_023416855.1 Bacillota bacterium | reverse complement strand
CCTTTGGGACGATTAATGGCGGATGTGGAACAATAAATGCGTGTTGAATAAAATTAGAATTTTTCATAATGCACCTTCAATATATCTATATCATTTTCTTCATATGGTCTTATATACTCATTTTTATAACCAACTGCTAAAATACATACAATACCGTAATTATCAGGTATATTTAATATTCTCCTCACTTCATTTTCAGCATCACCATTATCATTAAATCTTTTTCTCATCTGTATCCAAACAGAACCCAAACCAAGCTTTTCAATTTGTAATTGCATATATGTTGCTGCAATTGATGCATCTTCCACCCATACGTCACTCTTATCCGAGTCACTGGCAACAACAATTGCACAAGGAGCAGTTTCAAGTCCAACACTACCCTTATCTATACATTTTGCTAACTTACATATATTTTCTTCATTTTCTACTACTATAAATTCTACCGGTCTTTTATTTTTTGATGTAGGTGCCAATAAACCTGCTTTTAGTATTTCCACTATTACCTCTTTAGGCAATTTATCTTTTTTGAATTTTCTTATTGATCTTCTGTTCTTTATAACTTGTAACATATTCCTACCTCCTATATAATTAACCTAAGTATGAATGCACCCACAAAATTTCAACAATTTCACTAGTTGGGTTGTGCCACTTATGCATTCTGTTTGATTTAAAATGAATACTATCTCCTTCATCTATTATAAATTCATCAGTATTATCCAAAGTAACATTAAGATTTCCCTTCAGTACATAAATAAACTCTTCTCCACTATTATGATTATGAGATTTGAAATCACCACATTTTGGCTCGATGATAAATTTCACCGATTCTATTGAGCTGTTATCTGAATTAATTAATGATTCTATTGTTACACCGTTAAGTCCCGTTAACAATAATTTTCCTTTACCCTTTTTTATTACTTCACTGTTTTCATTGTTCTTTATATCAAAGAATCTTAAAGTACTTTCCCCGTAAAACGATGATAGCTTATCAAGTATTTCAAACGAAACTCCTGTTTTTCCATTTTCTATTCGACTTAAATAAGATGGTGATATACCAACTGCATTACTTACTTCCTCTAAGGTATATCCATTATCTTCCCTGTATTTTTTTAATTTTGCATTATAAAATTCTTTATCATACACTGCTTCCTCTTTTTTATATGAAACATCCTTAGATAATAACTGCTTAATTAATGATAAGCTCATTTTTTGTTCATCAGTGTACTCTTTTATTTTTTTTAATATTTCTATATGGTCAAAAGTATAAACCCTATAGTTGTTGCCTTTTCTTTTTGGTTGAATCAATCCTGCCTTTTCCCAATTTCTCACTGTAGCTGGTACAACTCCTACTAATTTAGCTACATCACTAATATTAAAAGTAATTTCTTCATTGCCTAAATTATTATTGTTATTTATATTTTTCATATTCTTCCTCTCGTTTTTTTGCATATCCTTATAAATACATATTGACATTATAGGAAACCTATGTTACTTTTATTATATATTAATTGCATAACATTGTAAACTTAATTTAATGTTTAAAAAACAGAAAGGGCGGCGTATTATGTATAATTTTAATGATGGCTTAGATTTTGCTAAACAAATGGATATGAATGATGGACTAAGTAAATTTAAAGAAAGGTTCTATATTCAAAAGGATGTAATCTACATGGATGGTAACTCATTGGGATTGTGTTCGAAAGATGCAGAAAAATATGTGTATAAAGCTTTAGAAGATTGGAAAACACTTGGTATTGATATATGGACAGATGAAAATGCAAATTACTTTTTATATCAAGATAAACTAAGCTTATTGATGGCTCCTTTGATTAATGCTGTAGCTGATGAAGTGACAGTATGTACAAGTACCACAATAAACATACACAAAATGATTGCAACTTTTTATCATCCTACGGAAAAAAGAAATAAAATAATCATGGATGATATTAACTTCCCTACAGATAAATATGCTGTTTACAGCCAGATTAAACTCCGCGGATATAATCCTGAAGAATGTTTGAAGGTTGTTAAAAGCAGAGACGGTAAATTCATATACGAAGACGATATTATTGAAGCCATGACTGATGATGTGTGCGTGATATTGCTCCCTGCCGCATTATACAGAAGTTCTCAACTAATAGATATGAAAAAACTGACAAAGGCAGCACATGAAAAAGGAATATACATTGGATTTGATTTATGTCATTCAATTGGTAGTGTTCCACATGATTTTAAAGATATTGATTGCGATTTTGCAGTTTGGTGCACATACAAATATCTAAACGGCGGACCTGGTGCAATTGCAGGTTTATATATTAATAGGAAACACTTTAATATGGAACCCGGTCTTGCTGGATGGCAAGGAAATAACAAAGAAACTCAATTTGATTTAAAACAAGAATTTGAGCATGCAAATTATGCAGGTGGTTGGCAAACAGGTACTCAACCAATTCTAAGCATGGCTGCTATTGAAGGAAGTTTGAAAATGTTTGAAGAAGCCGGCATCCACAATATTAGAAAAAAATCCTTAATGATGACAGCTTACATGATGTATTTAATAGATACAAAGTTATCTAAATATGGTTTTAGCTATTCTAATCCTACAGTAGATGAAAAAAGAGGTGGGCACGTAGCCTTAGAACATAATGATGCTATAAGAATTACAAAAGCAATGAAGGAAAGCAAAATAATTCCTGATTTTAGATTCCCTAACATAATTAGATTAGCACCTATACCATTCTATACTTCATATGAAGATATATTTGTAATGATTGAAAGAGTTATCAAGATAATGGAAAACAAAGAATATGAAAAATTCGACAGCAACAGAGGTATAGTAGCATAAAATTAACCCGCCTGAACGTCAACGTAACAGGCGGGCTTTTTCTTGTGCCAAATAGTTATAGTATTTTAGCCATATAATACTCATCATAATATTTTCCATCTAATAATGATGCCATTTTTCTTGTTCCCTCAATTTCGAATCCAAATTTCCTATATAAATAAATTGCTACTTTATTATCTGTAATTACTGTTAGTTCAAGTTTCTTTATATTAGATTCGTTTGCCCATTTAATTACATTTTGATACAGCGAATATCCTATTCCTTGATTATTATATTCACTTAACAAACCGGAAACTATCGTTGCTATGTGACTATTGCTTGACGAGTGACCTTTTATAGCTATAACGTAACCTATTATTTTGTTATCATCTGTAGCCACATAACATATATCTCCATTTTTTATTACTTTTTCAATGTTTTGCGCTACAGCCTTTTTGTTTATTTTCCTTTCACCGCACTCAAAAAATATAAACTTTGTTTCACGTTCTAATTTTTTTAAAAAATTGCAAAACTCATTTACATCATCAATAACTCTTTCTCTGATTATTATGTTCATAACTAATCTCCATTCTAAAGCTTTATATTTTCAAAAACCTTACCAATGCTTTCATTTATGACCAAATCAGCTCTACTGTCCAATGATGTGGCAGATTTATTTATTAATACTAATTTATTACCATTAAAATAATTTATGAGTCCGGCAGCCGGATAAACCACTAAAGATGTTCCTCCGATTATCAGAACTTCTGCGTTTTTTATGTATTTTATAGAATTTTCTATTATTTCTTCATTTAAGCTTTCTTCATATAACACAACATCCGGTTTTATTATACTTCCACATGTGCATTTTGGAACTGGTTTATTGTCTATAATGTACTGCACACTATAGGACTTACCGCATTTCATGCAATAATTTCTATGAACTGAACC
>JAEZGU010000203.1 GCA_023416855.1 Bacillota bacterium | reverse complement strand
TGTAATGGCAATTATATTATTTTCTTGATTGTAGTAAGTTAGAGCATATGAACTAGCTGATTTAAATTCATCACCTTCTATATATCCTTCAGGTATATATCCTGCTTTAAAAACCATAAAAGGCTTTTCTTCTTTAGGCATGAATGAAGCATGTGTATCAAAGTTTTCTATATAATAATTTAATACCTTTACCCTAAATGCATCTACTGTAGTAAAAGATATAACAAAGCCAGATAATATTGCAAAAATAATTACAGCTGCCTTAATTAATGTTTTATTAATCATTTTGTACCTTTTGACATTTTGCTCTTTTTTAAACTTGTCATTTAAAATTCCAGAAATGCATTTATCTAAATCATCTTGCAATGGATTGATTATAGTTTCATCATTTTGCAACTCATCAAAAAACATACTATCTTTCTCAGCCAAAGAAATTGCTATCTTCTTCAAAAGAAAATCTTCATTAATATCATTTAAATAATAATTATCTTTCATAGTCTTCATCACCCTGTAACCTTTCTTTTAACATATCAATGGCTCGTTTTTTATACATTCTAATACTATTTGCACTGATATCCAATAGCTCTGCAATTTCCTCATAACTTAATTCTTCATATACATACCTGAATTTTATGATGGATTTATAAGGCTCTGGCATATAATCCAAGGTCTCTTCTACTTTTGAATAATTATCTTGATAAAAATCATTATTTCGGCTGTCTGCTATAACTTCCTTTATATCATCGTAATTTATATGTTCTTTTTCCTTACTTTTATAATTTATAAATGAATTCTTTACTATACTTAACAGATATGATTTAATCTTGTATTTTCTAATCTTTTTAACTAAATCTAATTTTTCTATGATTTTTACAAAAGCAATGGACACAACATCATTTGATATTTCATAGTCATTTGAAAGCTTATATGCATATTTCCACATTGTCTTGCCATAAGTATTATACAGATCTGTCACCAGCTCTACACCAATACCTTCTGATTCTGATTTTTTATAAAGCATTCCCCGCTACCCCTTAAACGTAAATTATTACTCATTTTCTTCATGTAAATGTTAGCAATTGAATTATATTTATTCCTATACTATATAGACAATTTTACTTAGTCGTTTTGTAACATTATTTCAATATATTAATGTATTTTTTATTATTTTTTTTAGAAATGAAACCATTAAAAAGTTTTCTATCAAATTTAAAAGCCATTCTGATTCTTATATATGCAAATATATGTAATATAACAATTGTGACGCAATCTACTGTTACGCCACAATATTAGTATCCACATTCCTCATTAACTATAAACACTTTAATTCTATTGTTGTCAGTTTGCCCTCTTCTCTACAAGTAATTATACTTTGGAGTACTTTAATATACCGTATATTTTTTATAATCAAATTTGATTTCCACCAATTCTTGCTAATGTGCCATTGTTCAGGATAATCTATCCATGCCCATGTAATACCCCATGAGCCATCTGATTCTTGAGAATCTAAAATAAACTTACTTTCATAATTGCATATTTCTTTATTATCCATATAGAAATCACTTGTTATAGTCCTTATGAATAAAGATGGTTTACATACGTAGTCAACTGCCCACTTTGAAGTATCGTATGTTATAACATGTTGAATCTGTTCGTGTAGTAAAGCACCGAATTCCCCAATATCTAAAAGATCATTTATTGAACTTTCTTTTATATACTCATACAATTCAACAAAGCAAGAAACAGTATGCATAGATCCCATAGGAAAATGCAACTTAAAATAACTATATGCTTCTTTAGCAAGGACACAGGCCAGTTCAAATAGTTTGCTATTTTCATCTTCAAATTTCAATATAAAACCAATAAGGGATGCTGTGGGATTATATGATGTTTCCTGAATAGACTCGAAATTCCACCATGGTGCATGAGGATAATCATTATTAGTAGCCACTGTATTTGACCATGTGTGTCCATCAAAATCCTTTCCTGAGGACAAGTAATTCAATATCCCTTGTATAATTGGGTGATTTTTATCTTTAAAATTTATCTCTTTAATGATTTCCGTGGCAACCCATGTTTGTACTGGAGATGAATTTGGATTCCAATAATCTGGCTCAAGTGCATTTCCAAAACCTCCATCCTCATTTTGATATGCAATTAATGCTATCAGAACATCTTCTTTGCTTTCGTTTTCAAACAGATATTTCCACCTTGCTATATCAAGAGGTCTAGCATTTTTATAAATAAAATTTCTAGCCTTTTCATAGTACATATTAAACCTCCATAAAGTGTCTGTATTTAATATTTTTAACAAAATTTATGTCTCAATTTTTTACTATTGCGACTCACTGTATAATAGAATGACTATGAATATAAAATTCTTCCTGACTTGGTTGGTATTTTTTCTCCATGCTTTTGAAGCCCTCGTCAAAGCGCTGTGCTTCTTGTTCATCTATCTGAAATACAGAACTTTCATAGTAAAACCACTTTCTTCCGTCCAAGACATTTGGTTTAAGTTCTTTTACCATCATTGCCGATGGATATGCCCCATTCTCAAGACAGACATTAAACTTTTTGCAGCTCTTAAAACCACGGCTTACATAGTTATTTGGGTTTCCGAATATTACAATTACATCATAACCAAGTGCTCTCGCCTGTTCAAATGAATACTCAATTAATTTTTTTCCATACCCCTCTCTCTGATATTCTGGCAAAATGCAAACCGGACCGAAAGTAAGAATGTTTTTTTCTTCACCAGACTCATCAATTAGCTTTGTTTTCATATACATGATATTCCCGATGATTTGATTATCAACTTCAATCACCAGATC
>JAEZGU010000164.1 GCA_023416855.1 Bacillota bacterium | reverse complement strand
TAATTTCATTTTCTTCTCCGATACTGTGTATAATATGCATTTACAGTATACAACATTTATTGAATTTGTCCATAAATAAATTCAATACTAATAAAGTATTTTAAACTTTAAAATATCATTTGAATTAACTTTACTATAGCCACTATTATACCTATGATTATTGCAGGGATTAACAAAAATCCAATGCCTAAAGGTATCAACATAATTATCACAAAAAGTCCTATTACAGCTCCTATAATTGTGAATATTACCTTTAATAAAACAACTCCAATATTTATAGCAGCAACTATACATACGAAAAATACAAATAGTCCAATTAATATATCCATATTACATCTCCTTTTATATAATTATTCAATTTACTAATATATTACACTCAATATATTCACAGTTGATTAGCAAATTATTAAAATTTGATTAAATATAGCAAAATAATTTTAAAAGTGATATAATTATAATTTATAAAGATTAGGAGCAGCTTATGATTGATTTACACGTTCATTCCAAATTTTCAGATGGAACTGATTCCATAGATGATATTTTAAAAATAGTAAAAGAAAAAAACATACCTACTATTGCATTAACTGACCACGATACTACTTATGGAGTGGTTGAAATAAAGGAAAAAGCAAAATTAAATAATATAAATGTAATTCCCGCTGTGGAAATATCATCTGTTTCAAATGGACACATCATACACATCCTTGGTTACAATATAGATATTTTAAACAGTCAACTTCAAGACTTGTTAAGCATTATAAGCAATTATTATAACCAAACATTTTTAGAACATTATAATTATTTGTTTAAGAATAACTTTGTTGATCTTGATATAAACAAAATAATTAAATTTGCTGAGTTTAAACAAGCAATGTCTTTACCGGATATTTTAAAAGCAATGATTGCTAACGGATACCCTTATACTTTAAAAGACTGGCCGGAATTTTTCAACACTAAGGTAAGGCACTACAACAGCCATTTTATAGATAAATTCCCGGTTCATCCATCAGAGGCCGTTGAAGTTATTAACCAGGCTAAAGGTATTGCAAGCTTTGCTCACCCTGCAAGAGTTGGTATTTCAGACATAAAGGAAATGGAATTACTTTTACCTCACGGTCTAAGAGCCATAGAAGTTTATTATCCTCATCACAATGAAATATTGGTAAAAAAATACGAAGAGTTTGCTTTAAAACATGATTTAATAAAAACAGGTGGTACTGATTGGCACGGTATTGATTTAACTACCTGGAATGTTGAAATAGGAGATTATGGTGTAAATAATATAGAGTTTTAAAAAGTATGGATGAGCTAATGCTCTTCCATACTTTTTTTATTACTTCATAAAGTTTTCAATGTCATTTACAGTTTTAATAATATTAGATGATAAATTAATTAATCCATTTTTTGTCACCCAAACATTATCTTCAATTCTAATGCCAATTCCTTGTTCTTTTATATAAAGTCCCGGTTCTACTGTATAAACATTATTCTCTTGAATTGTTTTGTCTCTTCTTCTTAAATCATGCACATCAAGTCCCACAGGGTGACCTATACCATGATAATAATATTTATCTACATCCTTGTCATCCGAAATAAGATTAATTGATTTCAAGCTTTTTGCAAAATATTTTTTAACTGCATCATTTACATCACTTTCAGCAGCGCCTACATGCATTTTATCCATTGCAACTTCTTGCGCTTCTAAAACTATGTTGTATATATCCTTTTGCCTTTGTGTAAATTTGCCGTTTACAGGATATGTTCTTGTTATATCAGATGCGTAATTATTAGAAAGAGCACCTAAGTCAAGAAGTATTAAGCTGTTGTCCTGTATTTTTTGTTTTAAATCTATGTAATGCAAAATTACTGCCTTTTCACCTGAAGCACCAATAGTTTTGAAGCTTGGTTTTGAGCCTCTAAGACCAAGCTGATATTCAAAATCAGCTCTTACTTGATACTCAAACTTACCCGGCTTTAAATTTTTCATAACAAATTCTAAAGCTTCCTTTGTATATCCAATAGCTGTTTTTATTTCATTAATTTCCTCTTCTGATTTTGAGCCTCTTAAATCAGTCATAATATCAAGAGAGCTTTTTATATTAATTGCTGGATATTGATTTCTAATCCAATGAGCCAAGCTCCTGTAATTATCATATGGCTCATCCTTATCGGAAATATATGAAAAAATATAAACATTGTCAGGTCTGTCAGCAGAAGATAATCGCTTTGCTAATTCATCCATAAAGCTATCTCTGTTTTGAACCGATTCAATACCGGATATATCCTTAGCTTCCTCTGTCTTCATTAATATTCCAAACCATTTTTCATAATGTTCGTCTACTGGAGGTATATATAGCAACTCAGTAGATTTGCCATTAATTTTATTAATAAGCAATACCATGTTTTCCATATCGATACCAGTTAAATAAAAGAAGTTTCTGTCTACAGAAAAATCATATTCTTGGTCAGCACTTTGTCTTGGCGCTTTTCCTGAAAAGAACACTGCAGTTGAAAAATCCTCCATTTTCTCAGCAAACTTTTTTCTATTATTTACAAAAAAATTCCTATCCATTAAATCCTCCAAATATTATTAGACTGTGTCTTGATCTTTACATTGTTCTTGTAACTGCCTTTTTCCAACCACTATATAGTTTATCCCTAATTTCATCATTCATTTCAGGTTTAAATTTTCTATTAATACTCCAATTTTGAACAATTTCACCCTTTGACTTCCAAAAACCTACTGCCAAGCCTGCTAAGTATGCTGCCCCAAGCGCCGTAGTTTCAGTAACATCCGGACGTTCTATATTAACATTAAGTATATCTGATTGAAATTGCATTAAAAAATTATTAGATGAAGCTCCGCCGTCAACTTTTAATGCAGTTAAATTAATTCCCGAATCATCTACCATGGCCTCAATGATATCTTTTGTTTGATATGCAATTGATTCAAGAGTAGCTCTTATAATGTGGTTTCGATTGACACCTCTTGTTAACCCTACAATAGCTCCTCTTGCATACATATCCCAATATGGTGCACCAAGTCCGGTAAAAGCAGGAACTACATATACACCATTATTATCTTCAACCTTATTTGCAAAGTATTCAGAATCTTTAGCATCATGAATTAATTTTAATTCATCTCTAAGCCATTGGATTGCTGCACCCGCAACAAAAATTGATCCCTCCAAAGCATATTCTACCTTGCCGTCTATCCCCCAAGCAATGGTAGTAATAAGACCATTGTGAGATTTTACTATTTTTTCTCCTGTATTCATAAGCATGAAACAACCTGTTCCATATGTGTTTTTAACCATTCCTTCTTGGAAACAAAGCTGTCCAAACAAAGCAGATTGCTGATCACCTGCAATACCTGATATTGGTATTGATGCTCCAAAAACATCTCTATTAGTATTATCGTAAAATTCAGAAGAATTTCTTACTTCAGGCAATAAAGATTTAGGGATATTTAGAGCATCAAGAATTTTTTCATCCCATTTTAACTCTTTTATGTTATAAATCATCGTTCTTGATGCATTTGAATAATCCGTTACATGAATTTTTCTGTCACTTAAATTCCAGATTAACCATGTATCTATTGTTCCAAATAATATGTCTCCGTTTTTTACCTTTTCCCTAACCCCTGACACATTATCCAATATCCATTTGATTTTTGTCCCTGAGAAATATGCGTCAATTACTAAACCTGTATTTTCGTTTATATAAGGCTCAATTCCCGTCCTTTTTAATTCATCACATATTTCTGATGTTTGTCTGCTTTGCCAAACTATTGCATTATAAACGGGCTTTCCCGTGTTCTTATCCCACAAGACAGTAGTTTCTCTTTGATTTGTAATACCTATGCATGATATTTCTTCAGGGTTAATATTACTTATAGCCTCTTTAGCAGAAATTAGCTGAGTTTCCAAGATTTCTAAAGGATCATGTTCAACCCATCCGGGTTTTGGATATATTTGTTTGAATTCATGCTGAGCTGATTTGACAATTGTACCGTTTCTATCAAAAAGTATTGCCCGTGAACTTGTAGTTCCTTGATCTAATGCAAGAACGTATTTCTTCATCAGAGCCCTCCCCCATATTTACTACTCAGTTACTAATCTCTTTTCTCCTGTAATTTCTTGTATTGGCTTAATATCCTGAGATACTTCAACTGTTCCTAAATATTCACCTTTTTCATTTCTCACTGCATAATAACGAATTAAAATATATCTATCCTTCATATTAATCCAGAAATCCTCATGATCTTTTTTCCCTGATTTAAAATCATTAACAATATCTTCAACAATATGTACGCTTGCAGGTGGATGACAGTTTGAAACATTTCTGCCAATTATAGTTCTTGGTCTTGGGAAAATTCTTTCGCTGCTTTCAGAAAAATATTTAACTTTATCATCCTTATCTACAAAAGTAATATCAAACGGCAATGTGTTTAGCATGTGTGTTAGTTCTTCTGCATTAAAAACTCCTGAAGGAAGTGTAATCGAACCCGGCTCTGCCATTACTTCTTTAATTTCTTCCTTTGCTTCCAAATCTGGCTTCCATTCTGGAACCCATCTTAGCATATGTCCTATTTCATCGCTATTATCAGCTGCCTTTTTCCATTCGTCCTGTGTCATTACGTCTAATAGCATTGGAATCATAATGTTTTCTTCTTTAAAAATCATTTCCTTAACGCGATTTATTACATCTTCAATTCTTTGTTTTATTTCTTCATTTATGTATCCATATGATAAATCAGCGTACACAATTTTTAAATCATCTCTAATTTCATCATCAACACCCCACATAACTTTTGGTGGTGCAGTTATGCCGTATTTCTCCATGTATGGGAATAAAAGGTTTTCCTTTTTAGAATAATGGATATCTATTTTTAGTAGCTGTTCAAATCCTTCTTTTAATTTTTCAATTGAATCTCCATCTGATTTTTCTAAATTTGGTTTAATTATGTTGTCTATTATTTTTTCAATTTCTCTATTTTCAAGATATAATACATTGGCAGGATGACCAGGTATTTTCATTGGATCTGTTTCTCTGTGAATTTCTTCAATTGATCCTTTAAAT
>JAEZGU010000082.1 GCA_023416855.1 Bacillota bacterium | reverse complement strand
ATATTGTTTTCATGTATAATTCCTTTCTAAAATAAAAACAAACATATTATTAAATAATATGTTTGCTTACAATTAAATATATCTGAAAAATTACAATGTTATGTTTTCTTCTTTGATTTTTTCTACCTGTATTTCTAAAACCCTCTTAGCTTCAGCCTTAGTTACTGTAATATCCAAATTTTTATATACAATCCTTCCAGCCTCAGGAATTTCTTCAAAAAGCATAGTTATAAATCCATTAACTGTTGTAACATCTAGTTCTTCATCAGGTACAAGATTAAAAAGCTCAAACATGTCATCAATGTCCGCATTGCATGAAATTAAAAACTTATCCTCGCCTATTTTCTTAAACCATTCAACTACCTCATCATGCTCATCCCAAATTTCTCCAACAAGCTCTTCTATTATGTCTTCCATGGTTACTAAGCCTTCAGTTCCGCCATATTCATCTATTACTACTGCCATATGAGCCTTTGATACTTGAAGTTCTTTTAATAGCTCAGAAATTTTTTTGTTTGGTGTTACATATAATATTTTAGCAACAACTCTTTTTATATCCTTTTCTTTTCTGCTTAATGCTTGATAGAAATCCTTTTCGTGCAAGACTCCTACTATATTATCCATATCATCTTTAAATACAGGAAGTCTAGAATAACCGCTTAAAATAAACTTTTCCTTTATCTCATCTAGGCTGTCATTTTCTTCGATGCCTACAATATCAATTCTTGGTGTATATATATCCTCCACAACTGTTTCGTTGAATTCTATTGCAGATCTTATTAAATCGCTTTCATTTTTATTTATTACGCCTTCATTTTCTACTTCGTCAATCATAGTCCTCAGTTCTTCCTCTGTAATAGAAGGAAGTGCTTCAGTTTTGAAAATTTTACTTGCTAAATTTTTCAATAAAGAAAGTACAAAACTTATAGGAGAACAAAAAATAATTAAAAATCTCATTAAAGGGGCTGAAAACATTGCATATTTTTCAGGTAAAAATCTCGCTATTCCCTTCGGAATCAATTCTCCAAATAATAAAATTATAAAAACTGTTATTACTGTTGATATAATTAATCCATTATAATTAAAATGTTTGGATAAAATAAATATAGCCAACGAAGTTGCAGCAATATTTGCAATTGTGTTAAAAATAAGAATTGTTGACATTAAGTTGTCGTAATTTTCGTCCAATTCTAAAACTAAGAATGCTTTCTTATTATTTGAATTACATAAGTTTTTCATTCTTATTCTGTTAAAATTAATGAAAGCTGTTTCTGCTGCAGAGAAAAACGCTGACATTAACAATAGTAAAATTAATATTATGACCCGACTTATACCGTCATCGTCCATTATTGTAAATCACTCCCAAATTTTAATAGTATATAATATAGTATAATCTATACATCTAAAAGTGTCAATTGATTTCTAAGTACAGCATATTTATGACATTTTAAGGAATTTAAGTAAAGCATAAAAAACTATTATATCGAAATAATAATTAATACCTTCACATTGCAAATAATGTCATTATATAGCGTTTTCCTTGAAAATTAAACGAAAATTAAGAATTTCTTAATTGATTTAATTTTTATAAATGCTATACTGACAAAGCGAAAGGGTAAACAAGAAGATGGAGGTAATAAATTGTTATCGTTTATTAGCATATTCAATTTAATTATATTTATAATATTTACAGCATTTTATTTTTATCAGTTTTATTATGTATTAGTTGGTTTATTTAGAAAAAGCAAATATCTTGTTGCAAGTAAAAATCACAAATATGCAGTTGTAATAGCTGCTAGAAATGAAAGTGCTGTAATCAGTCAGTTAATAAGTAGTATAAAAAAACAAAAATATCCATCATCACTAGTAGATATTTATGTTGTTGCAGATAACTGCACTGATAACACTGCCGATGTTGCAAGAGAAGCTGGCGCAACGGTTTTTGAAAGATTCAACAGACAATATGTTGGAAAGGGCTATGCTTTAGATTATGCTTTTAAAATTATCATGGACCGTGATTTAAAGTATGATGGATATTTTATTTTCGACGCAGATAATTTATTAGACGAAAATTATATAGCTGAAATGAACAAGGTTTTTGATAATGGTTATAAGATAATCACAAGCTACAGAAATTCGAAAAATTATGATACAAATTGGCTGTCAGCAGGTTATTCACTATGGTTCTTAAGAGAAGCCAAGTACTTAAATAATTCCAGAATGATATTGAACACAGGCTGTGCAATATCAGGAACTGGATTTATGGTAAGCGATGAAATTATCAGAAAAAATAATGGATGGAAGCATCATTTGTTAACAGAGGACATTGAATTCTCAATAGATAATGCAATTCAAGGCGAAAAAATTGGCTATTGTGGAACAGCAATAATGTATGATGAACAGCCTTACTTGTTTGAACAGTCCTGGAATCAAAGATTGCGTTGGGCTAAAGGGTTTTACCAGGTATTTGGGAAGTATGGAATGGAATTGTTTAAAAGCATATTTACGAAAAAAAGCTTTTGTTGCTACGATATGTTTGTAACCATATGTCCTGCATTGTTTCTGTCACTTTTAAGTGTAGGTATTAACACAGTATTTTTAACTGTTGGATTAATTAATATTGAAATTTATCCAAAGTTAATTCAGGAAACTACGACTGCCATAATTATGTCTGTATTTAATTCTTATTCAATATTATTTGGATTGGGATTAATTACAACAATAACTGAATGGAAACAGATTAATTCTAATCCATGGAAAAAAATAAAATATATGTTCTCATTTCCAATTTTCATTTTTACATATGTTCCAATTTCCATTGTAGCATTGTATAAGAAAATTGAATGGAAACCAATTACTCACAGTATAGCAAAATCAATTGAAGAAGTAAGACAATAAATAAATCGGGAAAGGCTATAAGCTTTTCCCGGTTTATTATTAAATATATATTTTATCTACATATGCATTTGAAGTTGTGGCTCTTAACAAGCTTGAATAGCTTAATTTAAATTTAACTATATCTCCAACTTTATAACTGTAATCAGATTCGTTGACATTTAATATTAAGTGGTCAGAACTTGCGCCTAATATAGATATTTTAGAGTCTATAGGGTGCAGGTTGTCAGGGTCTACATCCTGTCTTCCTACTGCTATTATGGCTCTTTTAATTACTCCCAAATCTTCATAAACAGGCTTGTTACCAAATGCATCAACTCCCGTTTCTCCAATTGGAACAGTTTGTTTTTCTTTTAATTCTATTATTTCAGCTTCCAGTGTGAATGCATCATCATAGAAACCATCAAGCATCTGGCTGTAGGCAGTTTCATCCCCTAACAAAAATGCTTCACCTATTCTTAAGTTATTTACACCTTCAGGAAGCTCATTCTTGCCAATAAGGTAAACCGAGCTTGAATTACCTCCAGATATCATTTTAAAATTAATATTAAACTTTTCTTCAATTTTATGTGCAATTTCAACTAGTATGGAGAGATTCTCTTTTTTAGGTATCACTGCCCCATAACATGTTAAGTTAACACCTAATCCAAAAATTTCGATATTTGAAAACTTAAGTATTTCTTCAACAACCTGGTAAATTTCTTCTTCATTTTTAAAGAATAGTCCTTCTCTTAAATCACCTAAGTCTATCATTAGAAGAATCTTGTGTGTTTTATTCTGATTTTTGGCTGCTTCATTTAATTTTTTAATTGTTTCAATTTCGGAATTTAATGATAAATCAGCGTAACGCACAACTTCGTCTGCTTCGGACATCATAGGAAGACGCAAAAGAACTCTTTCTTTTTTAGTTCCCTCATATTTTTTCAGATTTTGAATTCTTGAATCTGCTAAATAATCGATATTTGAATCTTCAAGGAGCTTATAAATTTCCATATCCCCACAATAGCCCTTCGTAACTATCATGAGAGAACATCCTGAATTTTTTACCATTTCAATGGTTTTATTTAGATTATTCTTTACCTTTTTTAAATCAATCACTAATCTAGGATACATATCATTCTCCTATTTTTAAGCTTTTTTTCATTAATATCAATGCATCTTCAGGATAACTCTTGGATAATACTCCTAGTGAAGATAGAATGTAATCTTCATCAATAAGTATTTGAGCAGCCTTGGTAGGATATAATTCCTGCTCCTTACCGTGGTATTTAACCTTCTCAAGAATTTCCTTCTTTCCTGGAAGCCTAGTCAAAGCTCCCCCTGTTCCTACAATGTATTTAATTGCAGTTAAATCCTTTCCTTCAGCAACAGTCTTTTTGCCTGATGCTG
>JAEZGU010000006.1 GCA_023416855.1 Bacillota bacterium | reverse complement strand
CTAACCCAATGATAAAAAATATAACATGTAATGAAACAACTGTTTGAAGCATAATGCATTGAACAATGATCCAAATCACTAATGCCCAGCTAAATATACTGCTTATGTACCCCTGATATTTTGATTTCAAGTGGATTGAGTATAGCCATCATTCCTCCACCCATTGCCCCTATTCCAACAAATGCATGTAATATAAACAGTAAACGGTATACTTTTTTCAATACATTCTCCTTCATATAAACCTCCATATTAGTTGAAACTGTTATAAAGGTGTTAACGTTTATAATTTATACAAATCTTCAGAATTCCTCATAATCTTCATAGAATGAAATCTGATTATTCCTTGCATAAACAGAAGGGGTGTCCTGAGGGGTCAATCATGGTGACAAAATCATCTCCGCCGTATTGGCTTGTGGCCTTTACAGCACCTAACACGATCGCTTTTTCTACCATTTTCAAAACATTCTCAACTTGAAAGTCAAAATGCATTTGTTTTTGCTGCTTTTCGCCTTCTTCTGGCCATGTTGGCCGAATATAACCCGGTTCTTTTATAAACAAAAAAACAATTCCGCTTGAACTTAGAACACCCGGTTGACCATATAATTCACATAGCTCCCATCCAAGCAATTCGCCATAGAATTTCTGCAATTTTCTTTCATCATCACAATCAACCATTACATTACCGAGAACTACTTCTTGTTTCATATGCAACCTCCACAAATAGATTTATTATTAATATATATTCTAGCACTTTTTATAGACAAAAGAAAGAAACTCATAAAAAATGGAAAATATTAAAGAAATTAAACCTTATAAAGATAGAAGAGATACATTGTTATAATATAAAATATTACTGTCGCATTCATGAGATTTGAGACTATTTAGAAATCGAAAATATTATCAGAAAATGTTAGTAACTCCGTACTAAGTATCTTAATAATATAATATGAGATCTTTTTTACTGAATATGGATTGTGATTAACATATGAATGAAAGCATAGACTTTGATATGATTAGTTTGAACATTAGAAAAAGGAACTATCGATATATTGGTTCAGGATCTGGTAGAAGAGTATATGATTTAGGAGATGGATATGTTGTCAAAGTTGCTAAGAACAATAAAGGTATTGCACAAAACAAGGCTGAGCATCATATATCATCATCTGAGCATTCTAATATATTTGCAAAAACCATACAAGTATCTGAAGATTTTCGTATGCTTATTATGGTGAAAGCCGTCCGGATTAGGGATTTATCTGAGGTAAGGAAATACTTTAATGTTAAAAGTAATAAAGAGCTTTTCCAATTAAATGAAATAAAGTCTGTTTGTACTAGTCATAATTTGATACTGAATGATTTATATAAAACTGCTAGTTGGGGCATGGTTAACAATTGCCCTGTCATTATTGATTACGGTTTTACTCATAGTGTGAGAGTTAATTATTATTCTCCTTTTAGGTTTAACCTAAGGTTTTAGGATTTCGTATTTTAGCTATAGCCAAGATTGCTTCCTCTTTTCGTAAGCTCTAAAATCGCATAATATAAGAAATGCATAAGGGCAGAAGATTACTTCTGCCCTTATGTACATCTGATGAAACAGTATTTCATATATTTTGCAACAATAAATTGAAAAAGGCTGTCTCGGATTATGGTTATTTGACACATAATAATAGTAATGCTCTCTTGTAAAGTGGATCGAACTCACAACCACAACTTCCACATTCGTCATCAGCCTTTTTGATTGCAGTTACTAACTCTGCGGTAACTGCTTCTGATACTTCACCGTTAATAGTAGCATTTAACCATACCTTTGATGGAGCATCAATTACATCCCACCCAGACTCAGCAAATTTAGTGAGAATCTGTATTAATTCATTGTCTTGCTTTATCATTTAACCCCTCCTTACTAAATAGTCTTTTTTATTACTTATGTAATGAGATAAGCATTTACATCACAATAAACTATTTATGACTCTCGTTAAAGCAGTATCCCAAGGTCTTGACTCAATTAATTTAATATCATTCTGATTACAAGTATCTGCTATCCACTTCCCATATGCAATACTTATTTCAGCTCTGTAATTTTGTAGATCGCCGCCTTCTCTTGATAAATAATTCTGCAATATTTGATTTATGTCAGATTCATTTACAAAGATTGATTTTACCTCTGGATTCATAAAAGATTTTGTGAATTCGGGATTGATAAAATCGCCCTCAATAATGATAGGTAACTTATCTTCAATATGCCTGTTTACAAGCTCTTTCAATACCGGAATCATTTCTTTGCCTACATCAATCAGCCAGTTTACGTTGTCAGCAACTCCAATATCTTTCCAATTAACACCGGTATTCCAATAATGAATTGCAGGAAAACGTTCCTTTGTTGTAACCGTTTCTACAGATAGGTGAACATCATCTACTTCCAAGACATTCACACCATAAAATCGAGCAATTTCATAAGCTATACTTGATTTACCTATTCCCGAAGCACCGCCAATGAATAAAACTATCCAGTTTCTATTATGATTCAATTCTAAACCTCCTTTTGCATTTTGCATTTATGAACAGGTATGGTTAGTTAACCACCAACCTCTAATAGATTGAAAGGTCCGTACCGTATAAGTCACATTTTAGTTTTTTGGCTACCGATTGTGATGCAGTATTATCCCAGGAGGTACTATAAGTTGGGATTCGATTTATTTTATAAATATCTGCTGCCCAGGCTGCAACTACCTCAGCAGCATAACCTTTTCCACGATAGTCAGAAAGAGTTTCAACACCAGCTTCGTGAGACTCAGCAGCAATACGGGAACTAAAGCATATAGACACCGTCTTTCCATTCACAAACTTTGCAAAACACGGTTCCCAGAATTGCAATTCACTTAACATATAATCAAAGCTATTCTCTAAAAGGTGTACATTATCATCCGTTATTTTAATTACATCACTTGGAAATGTTATTCCGTTTGGCAATTTATATGCCGGACCTTCAAAAATTTTCTGTATTTCCTCATGTTCTTGAAGGATTCCTTTTACTTTTTCTAAGATAACTGTGTCTCTTGTTATATTTTTATTAATAGGCTCCGTTATGACCAAGTT
>JAEZGU010000324.1 GCA_023416855.1 Bacillota bacterium | reverse complement strand
AAGTTTCATATCTGGCTGGCATAATGGCAGCTGAGTTAGGTGCAGATGTTAAATTAGCAAAACGTGCCGGATTATTGCATGATATAGGAAAAGCAGTTTATCACGAAGTTGAAGGTCCTCATGTGACTATTGGTGAAGATTTGGCAAGAAAATACAAAGAAAGCAAAGCCGTGATTCATGCAATAGCAGCCCATCATGGTGACGTTGAGCCACAGACTGTTGAAGCAGTCTTAGTTCAAGCAGCTGATGCAATATCAGCAGCAAGACCGGGTGCACGAAGAGAAACACTTGAAACATATATTAAGAGATTAGAAAAATTAGAAGAAATTTCAAACTCATTTGAAGGGGTAGAAAAATCTTTTGCTATCCAGGCAGGAAGAGAAGTTAGAATCATCGTTAAACCAGAGGTAACAAGCGATTCAAGCATAATTCTGATTGCAAAAGACATAGTTAAAAAGATAGAAGAAGAAATGGAATATCCGGGTCAAATTAAAGTTAATGTAATCAGAGAATCAAGAGCAACAGAATACGCAAAATAGAAAAGAAAACAATGGGAAGTAAACAAAAATGTTTACTTCTTTTTTCACTTAAGGTATAATCAACCAACGCTTTATATTAGAGATGATAATAATTAAAATAAATATAGTTAAGATAAGAGAGAAAAAGTAAACTGCAGGAGGTTAAAATATTGAGAAATACTTATGAAAACCCATTAATAACAAGGTATTCAAGCAAGGAAATGAGCTATATATTTTCTGATGAAAAGAAGTTCTCAACTTGGAGAAAGCTTTGGATTGCCTTAGCAGAAGCAGAAAAAGAGTTAGGTTTAAATATTTCAAACGAACAAATTGAAGAAATGAAAGCTAATGTATTTAATATTGACTATGAATTAGCAGCGCAAAAAGAAAAAGAATTCAGACATGATGTGATGGCTCATGTACATACATTTGGCACTTGCTGTCCTTCCGCCATGCCAATTATTCATCTTGGTGCTACAAGTATGTATGTAGTAGATAATACTGATGCAATATTAATGAAAGAAGCGTTATTATTATTAAAAAAGAAAGTAGTAAACTTAATAAAGGTTTTATCTGATTTTTGTATGAAATACAAGGATATGCCTACATTAGGATATACACATTATCAACCTGCGCAACTTACTACCGTTGGTAAAAGAGCTTCATTGTGGCTGCAAGATTTATATTTGGATTATGAAGAAATAAATCATGTACTGACACTAATCAAATTGAGAGGTGTAAAAGGAACTACCGGTACTCAGGCAAGCTTTATGAACCTTTTCAATAACGATGGTGAAAAAGTTAAAGAATTAGAGAAAAAAGTAGTTGAAAAAATGGGATTTGACGATGCTTTTAAATTGACAGGGCAAACATATACGAGAAAAGTTGACTTTTTTGTGTTATCGGCAATAAGTGGAATAGCTCAAAGCCTACATAAAATGACTAATGATATAAGAATACTTCAAAGTCAAAAAGAAATCGAAGAACCTTTTGAGAAAAATCAAATTGGTTCCTCAGCGATGGCATATAAAAGAAATCCTATGAGAAGTGAAAGAATTGCAGCATTATCGCGATTTATAATATCAAATGAAGCAAATATGGCTAACACAGTAACAACACAGTGGTTAGAAAGAACATTGGATGATTCTGCAATTAAAAGATTAGCAATACCACAAGGTTTTTTAGCTGCTGATGCAATTTTAGGTATTGCCATCAATATTTTTAGTGGAATGGTTGTTAATGATAAAGTAATAGAAAAACATATCAACGAGGAGCTTCCATTTATGGCTACTGAAAATATAATTATGGAAGCAGTAAAACGTGGAGGAGATAGACAGGAGCTTCATGAAGAAATAAGAGTTCTATCCATGCAATCAGCTGAACAGGTGAAAAAACACGGAAAACAAAATGATTTAATAGAAAGAATGGCAAATAGTAAAATTATAAATATGACTTTAGAAGAAATAAAGTCGACTGTTAATCCTTTAAATTATATAGGTAGAGCCCCACGGCAAGTTGAAGAATTTTATTATGAAACAATTAAGCCTTTGCTTGAAGAGAATAAGGAGCTTTTAGGTGTTGATATTGAGCTAAGAGTATGATTATAATTTGTTAAATAGATATTAAATTGACCTTTAAGAATTTTCTAAAGGGGAAAGGATTATTAAGGTGGAAAAACTATCAAATGAACAAAAGAACATTAAGCTCATGAAAGAAAGTGAACTGCTATTCAGTTCTTACCAGGAGATGATGGAAATACAGTTGCTTTACAATTCAGCCATCAAACAAATATCAACAAAGCTTGAAATTTTGAATGAAGAATTTAATGTAAAGCATTACAGAAATCCTATACATCACGTAGAAAGTAGGTTGAAATCTCCTCAAAGTATAATTAAAAAGCTGAAAAGCAAAAACATGGATATAAGTATAAAATCTGCAAGGAAGCTTAATGACATAGCAGGTATTAGAGTAGTATGTGGATATTTAGATGACGTATATAATATAGCAAATATGTTATTGGCACAAACTGACATTAAGCTTGTAAAGTATCAGGATTATATTAAAGAACCAAATTACAATGGTTATCGTAGTTTGCATCTTGATATAGAGGTACCCGTTTTTTTATCTGATCATTTTGAGAAAGTAGTTGCGGAAATTCAAATACGTACTGTAGCACAAGATTTTTGGGCAAGCCTCGAACATGATATTAGATATAAGTCAGATAAGCTTATACCAAAGGATATATGTGATGATATGTTACAATCCGCCAATGAAATAGCATTAATAGACATAAAGATGCAGGAAACATTTAAAAAAATTCAAAACTTATAATAAAATAACCCACGTTTCAGTCTACGGAGCGTGGATTTTTTTGTGCAATGTAAAAAGTGATAGAGTTTATATTGTTAGTTATAGAAGCCTATAAGATAGTAAGAAATTTATTTTCTTTCTATCTTTGTTTTTTACCTATTTTTTCAAAAAAGTGTTTGAATTTTTTATGTATTGGTATAATAATTAGCATATTATATAAAGCAGGAGGTAATAATGAAAAAAATTGTACCATCATTATGGTTTGGTGATAACAATTGCGAAGAAGCAGTAAATTATTATGTGAATGTGTTTCCTAATTCTGAAATTTTGAATATTTCGAGGTATCCCGACGAAAATATAGACGAGCATTTTAAAGGCATGTCAGGAAAAATTATTAACGCTGAATTTACATTGAACGGTCAAAAATATTTTGCATTAGATGGTGGGCCATACTTCCATTTTAATGAAGCTATATCAATGACAATTGAATGTGATGACCAACAAGAGATAGATTATTATTGGGATAAATTGTCTCATGTTAAAGAGGCAGAACAATGTGGATGGGTTAAGGATAAGTTTGGACTTTCTTGGCAGATAGTTCCTTATAACATGAGTGATTTAATTAAGACAGATGCCCAAATTAGTATCATGATGAAAATGAAAAAAATAATAATTAAGGATTTGGAGGCTGCAGCTCAGTGACACATTGAAAAATATCGTAAATAATTGTATAATAAGTATAAAATGATAGCTTTTCAGGAGAGTAAAATGAACTTTAATGTAGAAGAATACAAATATCCATCTAGACGAAACGTTATTTACGGGCATAAAGGTATGGTTGCAACTTCACAACCATTAGCAGCACAGGCTGGCTTAGAGATTTTAAAGCAAGGTGGAAATGCAGTAGATGCAGCTATTGCGGCAGCAGCTTGTTTAACAGTTGTTGAGCCAACATCAAATGGTTTAGGAAGCGATGCTTTTGCACTTATTTGGATTAAAAATAAACTTTACGGCTTAAATGGCAGCGGTTATTCACCTAACAGTATTTCTATTGATAAGCTTAGAGAAAGAGGATTAAATGAAATTCCAAAGTTTGGAGTTATACCCATTATGGTTCCAGGTGCTCCTGCTACATGGGTAGAGTTATCCGAAAAGTTTGGAAAGCTATCACTGTTAGAAGTGTTAACTCCGGCAATAAACTACGCAAGAAATGGGTTTGCAGTTTCAGTAAATGTTAAACAAGCCTGGGATAATGCATATAATCTATACAAAAAACAGCAAGGCGAAGAATTTAAGTGTTGGTTTGATACATTTACTAAGGATGGTAAAACTCCTACGTTTGGCGAACTATGGAAGCTTCCACATCATGCTGAAACTCTTGAATCAATTGCAAACACACATGGGGAATCGTATTATAAGGGACATATTGCTGATAAAATTGATATGTTTTTCAAAAAATATAATGGCTTTTTATCAAAGGAAGATTTAGCAAACTACAAACCTGAATGGGTTGAACCAATTAAGGTAAATTACAGAGGTTATGAGATATGTGAAATACCTCCTAATGGTCAGGGTTTAGTAGCGTTGATGGCTCTTAACATATTAAAAGGCTTTGACTTACAATATAAAGATAACAGCGATACATATCATAAGCAAATTGAGTCTATTAAGCTTGCATTTGCTGATGGACAAAAATTTATTACTGATTTTAGATATATGAAGACTGATATAAACAAATTATTGTCTGATGAATATGGTAGTAAAAGAAGACAATCAATAACAGATATGGCATTAATGCCTGAAGCAGGAGATCCAAACAGCGGAGGAACAGTATACTTATGTACGGCTGATGATGATGGCAATATGGTATCTTATATACAAAGTAACTACATGGGTTTTGGTTCTGGTATTGTCATACCTGAAACTGGCATAGCCCTTGCGAATAGGTTACATAACTTTAATTATGACTACAATCACCACAATTGTCTTATACCGCATAAAAAAACATATCATACAATTATACCAGGCTTCATAATGAAGGATGGAAATGCCGTAGGACCTTTTGGTGTAATGGGCGGATTTATGCAACCTCAAGGTCATGTTCAAGTAGTTTCTAATTTAATTGATTTTCATATGAATCCTCAAGAGGCTTTAGATGCTCCAAGATGGCAATGGATAAAGGATAAACAAATTGAAGTAGAACCAACGGTTCCACTTCATATAATCAATGATTTAATAAAAAGAGGCCATAAAGTTGAAATACAAACGAATTTAAGCTCATTTGGACGAGGTCAAATGATATTAAAGACAGAAGAAGGAACGCTTTGTGGAGGTACGGAACCAAGAACTGATGGTCATGTTGCAGTTTGGTAACAAATAAATATGTAAAAAGTGCGTTATTAATTATTATATATATGAAGAATTTGTAAATAACAGCAAAGGATAATACAGATGAAAATGTGGACATTTATTAAAGATAATTTCATAAGATTATTGATATATATTTTATTTGCAACTATATTACTTATAAGTGTTTTTTCTGTTGAATATTCATCAAATATATTGCAGAAAGACGGTAAAAGCATTAATTATGTTGGAATATTAAGAGGTGGAACGCAGCTTTTAGTAAAAAAAGAATTAGCTAACGTTCAGAGTGATGAACTCATAGAGCAATTAGACAGTATAATTTATCAGTTGAAAACACCTAATAAAAATAATCATTTTACTATACATGAAGACCAAGCACTTTATGAATATCTTATAATTTTAGAAACTGAGTGGATTAAATTAAAAGAAGAAATTTACAATCATAGAGCAGGCGCAGATTCGTATAGATTATACAATTTAAGCAACGATTTTTATGAACTTTCAAATAACTTAGCCTTTAAAACACAGGCTTACGCTGAAAGAAAAGTAGGAGAGTTGGCTTCTTTACGAACAAGAATTTATATAGGTTTCATATTAATAGTATTTTTTAGTATGCAACAATATATTAGTAAAATATTAGTGCAAAACAAAAATAATGAATTGAATCGGGTTGCTTATTTTGATTCTTTGACTGGATTATCTAATAGAGCTCATTGTAATGAAATATTACTCAAATACAATCAAATGAAAGTATTACCGAATTTAGCATGTATTTATATAGATTTAAATAATCTAAAGGCTACTAATGATTTACTTGGTCATGATGCAGGAGATAAATTTATAATTGATTTCAGTACAATATTAAAAGAAGCAAGCAGCCCATATGGATTTGTATGTCGTAATGGTGGAGACGAATTTGTAGCTATTTTTGAAAATTGTACACAAAAAAATATTGATGATTATATAAAATATTTAAGTGAAAAAACAGCAATTTATAATTATCGAGAAAGCGATATTAAGATTAGCTACGCCATTGGTGTTGCATTTTCATATGAAATAAGTACAAATAAAATAAATGATGTTTTATCATTAGCAGATAAGCGCATGTATGAAAATAAAGCAGAATATAAAAAGAGTTTATTACAAAATGTATAAAATTAAATAATGTTCCATTGGAAATAGTGGAGAATTGACATGATACATCAATTCTCCACATTTTTTATGCAATTAAGTAGTAATTTATATTGGATCAATTACTTGTGTAACAGTACCAAAGTCATAACCTAATTCCCTTAGGTTCGTAATTATTGTTTGTAATGCTTGAAGTGTATCTGGAGCTGATTGATGTAACAAGATTATAGCACCCGGTTCTATATTTTCTGTTATACGGTTTACGATTTTTTCAGCTCCTGGATTTTGCCAATCAAGAGAATCTATTGTCCACATAATTGTTACATAACCAAGTGATGCCAATTCGTTAAGAATAGATTGAGTATATTCACCATATGGTGGTCTGAATAAATATGGATTTTGGCCGGTAATGTTGCTTATTAGAGCATCTGTCCGTACAATTTGGTTTCTAACTTCCGGTATAGTAATTTGAGGCATATGAGGATGAGTTAAACTATGATTTGCTATTTCATGTCCTTCTGCTGCAATAGCTCTTGCAAGATCCGGATAGTTTATTAGCCAAATACCCGACAGAAAAAATGTGGCTTTTATGTTATTGTTTCTTAATATTTCTAACAGTTCATATGTTTGATTATCTCCGTATGTTGCATCGAAAGTTAATGCCACCATTTTTTTAGCAGGATTACCATCATATATAGCAACGGCTTCTTCAGGTATAGTAATTGTTATAACCATATTAGGTCTTAACATTCGTGGATCTAATCCAGGGTTAGCATTTAATATTGATTGAGCAGTAGTCCCAAATCTACTTGCGATTTTATATATTGTATCACCTGGCAAAACCGTATATCTTATAATGCCCGGTTCAATAGGTACAAATGGGTTTATTGCTTCTCTTGGTAATATTATTTTCATACCGGGATAAATTAATGAAGGATTATCTATATTATTTAACTCTAATATTCGTGGTATGCTGACTTTAAAAAGTAAAGAAATAATATAAAGGTTATCATTAGGTTGAACAGTATATATGATGCTACCGGGTGGGCTTTCTAAATCTTCCTCTTCAACAGGTATTATAATAACAGCTCCGGGATATATCAAGTTTGGATTTGTAATATTGTTTGCTTCTACAATTGCTTGTATTGTACTTCCATATAGCCGAGCAATTCCAGAAATTGTGTCACCGGGCTGTACAGTATATATAATTTGAGTCATATAGTAAACTCCTTTCCTTTATTAAATATAATATTCTAATACCTAAACAAAGTGATAGAACGAATGCTAATTTAATAAATGTTAATATCATTGAAGTTAATATTATTATAATTGAAGGGGAGATGTGTAGAATGAAAGTCCTCACAGAAAAAGATATTGCAATTTATAAATGCTTATTATATAATTAATTATAATATTTAGGGAGGATATCGTGGTAATAACGTTTAGTTCTGCAAATTTTACTTTGAATAAGCAATGTAAGTTCAGCAGTTCTGTTTCAAAAAATGGAATTTCTCAGATTCACGGGAGAAGTGTATCCATTTTTAGTATGAAAACAGCAAATGTATAAATCCACGTTATAATTCAAGTAAAACATGAATTCTGACTCGGGTTTAGCTTGAGTTTTTTTATTTATTAGGATACTCATATTCCCACATGGCTTTCGTTTAGAGAGCTTATTTTGTTTTTTGAATATTAACATAAATTATCGGAGGAACAATGAGTATTAAATTAAAACAAAACATTAAAATAGGTTATATATATAATTTTTTCTTGCAGTTGAACATAACTTCTGCAATATGGGTACTTTATTTGGCGTTTAAGGGAATGTCATTAATAGAAATAGGTATACTTGAATCAATCTTCCATATTACAGGGTTGATTTTAGAAATTCCTTCCGGAGCAATTGCGGATTTATACGGACGGAAATTTAGCGTAGTAGTAGGTAGGGTGCTGAATTTAATTTCCTGTATCCTACTGATTACAGCTAATACTTTTCTTGAATTTTCTATTTCTTTCATTTTAAACAGTGCAGCATTGAATCTAAACTCAGGAGCTGCGGAAGCGTTGATTTACGATAGTCTAAAGGAATTAGGAGAAGAGGAAAAATATAAAAAAATATGGGGTCAAACAGCGTTTATTATGTCAATTTCTCAAGGTATAGCAATTTTACTGGGAGGAATATTAGCAGATGTTAATTTTCTGTATGCTTACGTATTTGGAGCCATAATACAAACAATAGCATTATTGGTATCGTTAAAGTTTGTGGAACCAACTTCAAATAGGAAACCTAATATTAACAATATTAAGCAACAAAAAGAAAATATTTTTATCAATCAACTAAAGATGAGCATTGATGTTTTGAAATGTAGAAAAATTATTTTATATATCATTATGTTTTCAGCTCTTTTGGGAAGCTTACAAACAACAGTATTTTTCTACAGTCAAAAGTTTTTTTCAGATTTGGGATATACAAAGACAGTAATCGCCATTATTTGTTTTGTAGGAAGTATTTTAGAAGCATTTAGCTCTAAGTATGCTTACAAAATTGAAAACCGCTTTGAAATAAGAGGAATATTAATAGGTTTATCAACTATTAGTATAGTTGCTTTAACCGGATTAGCTTTTGTTGCTGAATTGTCTATTGCTTTCTATCTGTTAACAAATTTAAGTGGAGGATTGGCCTTTACTATATTAAGTGATTACATTAATGGGCGAATACCATCTGAATCAAGAGCAACTATTTTGTCATTTGAAAGCTTGTGGTTTAGTATATTTATGATAGGGATATTTCCAATGTTTGGATTTATAGCAGAATATATAGGTTTAACATTAACCTTTGGAGTAATTGCTTTAATTTATATTCCTGCAATAATATTTTTAATAGTAAAGCTTAAAAAGCATGAAAAAATATGTGCATAAAAAATAATACAAGAAAATGGAAAAAAATAGTAGTATATTTGTTATAATTGCTATATAATACTAAATAATTAAAATTAATTATATATTGATTGTCAAAGGGAGGATGTTTAAAGTGGAAAACGAAAAGTGTTTTATATGCGAAAAACACAATAATGGAACAGATATTGTTTTTCAAGATTCATTGGTATCGGTAAGTCACTTGGTTCGACGTTTAGATAAATCAGATAATTATTTGGGATATTATATGGTGGAAAGTATACGTCATTTTCGTGGAATGTATGATGCCACCGAAGAAGAAATGGCAGCTATAGGCAAGATGTTAAAAGTGTTGAGTAAAGCGTTAATGGATGTTTTAGATGCAGCACATGTATATGCTTTTGTTATAGGTGAAGGATTAGATCATTTTCATGTTCATGTTGTAGCAAGATATAAGGATGCACCAAGAGAATATTGGGGTCCATCAGTAGATGATTGGCCGGATGCACCAAGAGGTACATTAGAAGATGTAAAAAAGCTTAATGAAAACATTCGTACTGAAATATCAAAATCATATTAAGTTAAAAATAGATTGTAGCATATAAAAATTATAATTTAGTTTAATAATAAAAAATAGTGGGGAGAAGATAAATCCCTACTGTATTTCAAATATTTTATGTCGCAAAATACTTATTTTGCGACAAAGTATATATTAAAGAAGGGGCATAGGCTCTGTTTAAACTCTTGCTGTTGAATTCAACTATCTTAAGGCTTTTAATGATTATAGAAATGATATTTTATATTTGGTATTATGGTTTAAATAATTTATCAACTGCAACAATTTTATATAATATAATTTTTCTAAATATAAAATTATATTATATTTAGAAAAATTATATTTTATTAATATATGGGATTTTATTTCTGTATTTATTTGCATTTGATTTGTATAAACCCTATAGCTATTGAAATTCTCTTCTTTCCTATATACTGATAATATTCTAAAAAATAACGAGCCATTTAAATGCGTTTTAACGAAAGTTATTTTACTTCTTGACCTAATACACCATGTAAAATATTACAAAAATTGCTTTTGTGCTTTTTTTAGTCCAAATGATTTTTAAAATTATTATTTTTGTATATTTGAAATTATAAAACTATAATTAAGACCTTTTATTATAATTCTTACTATTAAATTCATATTAATAATATAATTGTAATTCTATAAGACCGTAAATTGGTTATCTACAAATAAATATACAAATAATATTAATTTATTTATACGACTGCATGTGGTATAAGGTGCTTTTTAAATTATATAATTAAAGCTTGTCTTTTTTTGTAAATATATATATAATTTAGTTAACAAAGATTTTGCGACATTTTTATTATAAGGAGAAAATTATGTCTGTAAATTACAATGACATCTGCCCTGCTCCGCTTAGTGATTATTTGGAATATTCATTATCTATCAAAGGCAGATCTGAAAAAACTGTAAGTGAATATTATTTAGACCTTAGAACCTTTTATAGATTTTTGGTTATGAGATTTAAGCTATCCCCTAATGTTAAAGATTTTGAAAATATTGATATTAATCTTATTTCTCTTGAACACTTAAAAAAAGTAAAAATTATGGATCTACATTCCTTTATTGCATATATAGATAGAGAAAGAAATAATTCAAATAGAACAAAAGCACGTAAAATCGCTTGTTTACGCTCTTTTTTTAAATATTTATACTCGATTGTTAAGCTAATTCCTGAAAATCCGGCTTTAGATTTAGAAACACCTAAGAAAAATAGCCGTCTACCTGTTGCATTAACTTTAAACGAGTCAAAAAATTTATTAACATCAATAACCGGCACTAATGAAAAACGTGATTATGCAATTATAACACTATTTCTAAATTGCGGACTTCGTTTGTCTGAGCTAATTGGTATAAATATTGATAAAATCAAAGGTGATACCTTAACAGTTGTGGGTAAAGGAAATAAAGAAAGAACTATATATCTAAATGATGTTTGTGTAAAGGCAATTGAAGAATATTTGGAAGTTAGACCTGACGCTAAGCCCGGTCATGAAAATGCTTTATTTATCAGCAATCGTAAAACTCGTTTTACTCAAAAAGGTGTTCAGCATATGGTTGATAAATATATTAAAGAGTCAGGTTTATCCGGAAAGAATTATTCTCCACATAAGCTTCGTCATACAGCAGCAACATTGATGTATCAATATGGTCATGTAGATATACGTGCTTTACAAGAAATTTTGGGACATGAAAGTGTTTCAACTACCCAGATATATACTCATATAGACAAAGAGCAGCTGCGTGATGCCGTTAAACAAAACCCATTAAACCAAGAATAGAAAAGATGCATTTTTCAATGCATCTTATTTTATATGTCTACTTTATTGGTATTGCAATTATGTCGCCAGGATAAATTGAAGCATTGTGAATATTATTTAACTTTGATATTTCGTAAATCGCTTCTCTTATTTCTATATCATTCATATAATTAGATGCTAAGGACCAAAGCGTGTCCCCTTCTTGAACATTTATGTATTTAAATTGAGGTATGTCTTTGGAGTATGCGTTTATAGTCAATGTTGATGCAAAAATTATAATACTAACAAATAATACTGATGCGAATACAAATCTCTTAAAACGGTTAATGTTAGATATTCTGTATTTATTTAATATAATCATAGTCCACCTCGAACAAATTTTCTATTTTTATTTTAGCAGAACATTAGTTCGATGTCAACAAGTTTTTGCAAAAAATTCAAACAAATGTTTGATTTATTTGTGTAAGTATGTTAAAATGTAGAAAAACAAAAGGGGTGGACCAATGAAATATGATGGCTTAAGTGATAAGCAAATTAAAATACTAAAGTACATAAAAGATGAATTGACATTAAGAGGTTATCCTCCATCAATCCGTGAAATCTGCCAAGCTGTAGGATTAAGCTCTACTTCTTCTGTACATGCTCATATTAATACATTAGAAGAAAAAGGATACATAAAAAAAGGAAATAATAAAAGAAGAGCTCTTGAATTAATTGATGTTGATGATATATGCAGCAATATGCCAAGAAAAGAAATTATAAATGTTCCTATTATCGGTACTGTAACAGCTGGTGAACCAATTTTAGCAGTTGAAAATATTGATGACACATTACCTATTTCAATAGATTTTGTAGGCAATAAGGAATCATATGTATTAAAAGTAAAAGGCGATAGTATGATTGAGGCCGGAATATTAGATGGTGATTATGTAATTGTTAACTCTCAAAATACTGCAAAAAATGGAGATTATGTTGTTGCTTTAATTGATGATGAAGCTACAGTAAAAACTTTTTATAAAGAAAAGGATCATATACGTCTTCAACCTGAAAACAGTTTATTAGATCCAATATTAGTTAAAAATCCTTACATATTAGGTGTTGTAAAAGCAGTTGTTAGAAAATATTAATTTGGTGATTATTAAGATGTCACATGCCAATAAAGGCATGTGACATTTCTATTGCTTATTTTAGTTTTAATTTAGCCAAAGCATCTGCTAAAGCTGTATTTATATTTTCATCTTCCTTGTTATGTTTAGCAAGAAATTTTGAGGCTTCCCTGTTAGAAATAGCTTTTGTTTCATTTTCTTTTCTTTTATTGAATGATGAAAGCTTTTCTTTATAGCCACACTTACATACGAAGATTTTACCTTCTCCTTCTCCACGAAGCTCTAACTTTTTATGACAGTTAGGACATCTTGCATTAGTGACCTGAGCAATTTTTCTTCTATAACCACATTCTCTGTTTTGACAAGTGAGCATAATACCATGTTTTCCGTTAACCTTAAGCAAATAATTACCGCAATCAGGACATTTTTCTCGTGTTTCATTGTCGTGTACAAAGGTTTCATCATTTGACTTTATTTCTTTAATTATGGATTTGGTATAGTCCTTCATTTCATTTATAAAGTTAATTTTATTTAAATCACCCTTTGATATTGCAGTGAGTTTTTGCTCCCACTCAGCAGTAAGTTCAGGAGATTTCAAATCTTTAGGAGCTAAGTCAAGAAGTTGTCTTCCTTTTGATGTAGTATAAATATATTTATCTCTTTTTTCGATTAAAAAAGTATTAAATAATTTATCGATTATATCCGCTCTTGTAGCAACAGTACCTAATCCACCTGTTTCGCCAATAGTTTTTTTCAAATCTTTGTTAGCATTTTTCATAAACTTAACAGGGTTTTCCATTGCTTTAAGCAATGTACCTTCAGTAAACCTTGGAGGTGGTGATGTTTCTCCTTTTGTCATATTGATTGATGATACGTCTAAAGCGCTACCCACCTTTAGGTTGTCTAATGAAGCAACAGGAAAATCATTTAATGCTTCTTCATCTTCATATTCATATATTTCTTTCCATCCTAAAGATAAAGTAATTTTACCTTTAGATGCAAACATTTCATTATTAATTTTACCTTCTATAACTATTTTTTCATATTCAAAAGGTTTAGAAAGAACAGCTAAGAATCTTTTTACTACTAAATCAAAAATTTTTCTTTCCTTGTCAGTTAAGTTATTTAAGAACACTGTTTGCTCAGTTGGGATAATAGCGTGATGATCAGAAACTTTCTTATCATCTACAAAGCTTTTGTTTTCATGAATAGGGTTAGAACTTATTCTAAAACCTATTTTTGCATAAGGTCCTACACTTACTGCCTTTACCCTATCTTTTAATGTTTCGACTATGTCTTTGCTTATATAATTAGAATCAGTTCTTGGGTATGTTAAAACCTTATGTCTTTCATAAAGAGTTTGCATAATTGACAAAGTTTCCTTTGCAGAAAAACCATAAAAACTATTTGCATCTTTTTGTAAATCGGTCAGACTATACAAGCTTGGGGCATAAATTTTTTTATTACTTCTTGATATATTTGAAATGATTAGCTTATGCCCTTTCAATGAATCTATTGTTTTAATTAATTTTTCCCTATCAAATGTCCTTGTCTCATTAGAGCTGTCATGCCATATAAAATTAAAATATCTTGTAACTGCCTCTGCACCATAAAATGTACTTGGTACGAAATTTTTAATATCATCTTCTAACTGAGCAATCATGGCCACTGTAGGTGTTTGAACTCTTCCTAAAGAAAGCTGGGCATTGTGCTTACAGGTAATTGCTCTTGTTGCGTTTATACCAACAATCCAATCCGCCTCTGCCCTTGCAACAGCAGATTCGTATAAATTTTCATAGAGCTTACCATCTTTTAAATTATTGAACCCATCTTTTATAGCTTTATCGGTAACAGAAGAAATCCACAGTCTTTTTATAGGTTTTTTAGAGTTGGATTTCTCTAATATCCATCTTGCAACAAGCTCTCCTTCTCTACCGGCATCAGTAGCAATTACAATTTCTGTTACATCATTTCTATTAATAAGTCCTTTAACTGTGTTAAATTGCTTTCTTGTTTTCTTAATAACATCTGTTTTCATGTACTTTGGAATTATGGGCAAATCTTCCATTTTCCATTGTGTGTATTTTGAATCATAGGCCTCAGGGTCAGCT
>JAEZGU010000318.1 GCA_023416855.1 Bacillota bacterium | reverse complement strand
ACCACGCAGAGGCGATGGAGCAGAAATGGCGATAATAGAATTAGTATAATTAGTATTAAAGGCAATTTAAATTTTAATAATTTAAGTTGCTTTTTTTTATTTATTAATTAGCTGTATTTTTATCCATAGAAAAACAAATTTTGTTATGACTAATTATTCATTGAATAATTTGTGTTTTATGTTAAAATATTATATATAACAATATAGGATGTGAAGCCATGGGAATTAATATTGCAGTTTGTGATGACTCAAAGGATTATAGTGAAATAGTTACTAATTTTATTTTGAATGTAATTAGTAATAGAGTGGATTGCAATGTAAGTACATTTAATTCAGGAAATCATCTTGTACAAGCATTTGAGGAAAACAAATATGACATTATATTTTTGGATATGGAGATGCCAGATATAAACGGTATAGATACTGGAAAGAAAATACGAGAAGTAAGCAATAATGCCATTATATTTTATTTGACATCTCACAAAAAATATGCTTTTGAATCATACAGTGTTGGGGCAAGAGATTATTTGTTAAAACCAGTTAGCTATGCAACCATTGAAAAAGTATTGGTGGATTGTATTAAGGAATTAGAAGGTAATTTTAAATACTTAGATGTAAAAGACATAAAAGGTATAGTTCATCGTATACCTATTGATAATATTACACATATATTAAGAAAGAAAGCTGATAGGAAATTACATATCTATACTTTAGACAAAAAAGAGATTATAGTTTCTCAAAGCCTTGAAAGTGTTGAAAAAAGCTTTTTACACAATATTAATATTGTAAGATCAAGTAAGTCATGCTTAATTAATTTAGATAGTGTCAGAGAAATTAACAAAAATATAATTACATTTATTAATGATAGCGAAGAAGAAGCGAGCAGACGCTGTTTGTCTGAATTATTAACAAAATTCAAAATAAAAAAATAGGCGGTGTGTGATGAGCATTTGGTTTGTAATTGAAGTGTTTGTAAATTTTCTTCAAGTATTTGTAATTTATAAAACCTATAGTTTGTATTACAATAAGAGATATGATGTAAAGTATCTCATTGAAACTACTATATTCGCTATGACATTAATACTATGTATCTTAAACTACAATTCAACTATAGATATGAATCCATTTTATTATATGGGTTATATCTTCCTGATTTACATAACTTCCTTAGTTGTATTTGAAGGAAATTTCTTATCTAAGGCATTCGTAATATTTTTACTAATAACCATTTTAGGTATTTGTGAACTTGTATCAGCACTCTTAGTAACATCAGTAACAGGATATGAATTAGCTTTGATATCAAAGCAAAATTCTATCAGGTTTGAAGTTATGGTCATTTCTCAAATTCTTTTTATCTATTTTTATATGATGTTGAAAAAAAGGATTGATAAGAATAAGTTTTATTCACTTAACAACAAATATTATTTATTTGTAGGAATCATATTTTTATTAACTGTTACGATAATAATATTTGTTATATGGATGAATGTAAATGTTGAAAATAATGAAAGTGTTAATACATTCTTAGCCTTACTTACCATCTGTGTTTCTCTTTTGTCAATAACATCAGTTGCTTTGGCTGATAGAATAATTAAAGATATGGACGAAAAGAGCAAAAATGATTTAGAACTTCAAAAAATTAAAATGGAAAACACATACTTTAATGATGTTAATTCTGTATTAGAAGAAATTAGAATTTTAAAGCACGATATGAGAGGCGAACTTGCCATTATTCATGGATATAATCAATTAAATCAAAGAGATAAAATAAATGAGCATATAGAAAAGAAATTAAAAGAAATAGATGTGCCACTAATACAACAAATAGATAGCGACAATGTTATAACATCTTTCCTAAACTTCAAGATAAAAGAAGCAATTTCTAAAGATATTGATGTTAATGTTCAAAGTAATTTGGATGATGATTCTGAAATATTTATAGATAAAGAGGAAATTTGTAGAATTTTAAATAATATAATGAATAATGCAATTGAAGCAAACAGTGAATGTTATGCAAAGTATATAAATTTATCTATAAACATTGTAGACAAATATTTAATTATAAATGCAGAGAATCCATTTAAAGGCGAATTATTAAAAGAAGGCAATCGATTTATAACCCGTAAAGAAGATAAGACTAAGCATGGCTATGGATTGAAAAGTGTAAAGAACATAGCAGAAAAGTATAACGGGTTTACTGAAATTATAAATGAAGAAAATGTATTTAAAATAAGTATACATATGTTGAATCAGAGTTTAATAAATATTCATTCTTATGTTTAACAAAACAACATGGTTTATGCATGAATATTCCGAATAATGTTGAATTATAGCCGAACCGTTCAGACGCAAAAATGAACCGTTTAGACAGTTTTGTAGAAATATGTTGAATATTATATCATTTTGGTATAATATTAGGTTAACGTTTGAAAAGGAGGGATGTAAAGTGAAAAAAACTTTTTCCTTTTTATCATGTATTGCTATGCTTTTAGTAGCTACAGCTCAAACAACAATTGGACCGACATGTATACTTTGGGTTAATCAACCAAAAGCTCCGCAATGCTTGTTAAAGAATGATTAATAAGTTATCAGTATTATTGTCTGAAGAAATTAGCCTTAGGCTAAATTCTTCAGATGATGAAAAAGAAATTTATGCGTACAGTATAGAAGTATTATTCTCTTTAGTGGTTAATATTTGTATACTTACTGTGACATCTATAATACTAAAAAAGCAAATAGAACTAATAATTTTTACGATTTTTTTCGCTGGACTTAGGGCTTACGCTGGGGGATATCATTCTAAAACACATATAGAGTGCTTTGCTATAACACTTTCAATTTTTTTAATGTCATCATTGAGTAGCACATTTTTCACAGCATTTGGAAAGGCAATATTAATATTTGGAACTTTATTTTCTATAGCAATGGTATTTTGGCTTGCACCCTCAGAATCACCTAACAAACCTTTAAGTGAAAAAAGACGAAAAAGAAATAAGATAATAAGCAGAGCAATAGTTATAATCTTTAGTATAGCAGCCATAGTTTTGTATTATATGAAAGATAAAGTCGGTGATATATATATAACGGCGACAATGGCAATGATTATAGAATCAATAAGCTTGGTGAAAAAGTGAAGCATGTATAAACTTGGGGTGACAGTTCTTAATGAACTGTCTTTTTCATTACTTATAAACACATAGCCTCTTAAAAATGGTATTGTAAATTTATTGGAATAGTGATATTATTTATTGCAGTATAAAATAAACATGCAGGTGCAAATATGGTTGAAAATATAATTAAAATTGAGAATGTTAAATATAAATACGATAAAGAAAGTAATGTTTATGCTTTAGACGGTTTAAATATTGATATAAGAAAAGGTGAATTTACAGCCATAATAGGTCATAATGGTTCTGGAAAATC
>JAEZGU010000256.1 GCA_023416855.1 Bacillota bacterium | reverse complement strand
CTGTAACAGATGCAAGAAAAGAAAAAGTTAATTTTTCAACTACCTATTTGGAAAACAGTCAAATAATTGTAACTCTTGCCAACTCTGAGATAAACTCTAAAGCTGACTTAGCAAATAAAAATGTTGCTGTTCAAGCAGAATCAAGTGCATTAGATGCTATAAAAGCTGAGCCCGATTTTGTTACATCAATTAACGAATTAGTTGAATTTTCAACAAATAACGAAGCATTTATGGATTTAGAAGCAGGAAGATCAAGTGCGCTTGTTGTTGATGAAGTATTAGCAAGATTCTATATGAAACAAAATGGACAAGAAAAGTATAAAGTTCTTGAAGAAGACTTTGGTGATGAAGAATATGCTGTGGGCTTAAGAAAATCAGACACTGAATTGTTAACTAATTTGAACAAAGTGCTTGAAGAAATGTTTAATGATGGAACTTATAATGCAATTTATGCTAAATGGTTCTCTGAAAATTGATTAAGTAGGATGTGAGGAAATATGGAATCAAAGGTTTTGGAAATGCTTATACCTATGACAATGATTGGTTTAAAAACAACTTTTGGAGTGTTTATATCAACTCTTACAGTTTCTATACCATTGTCTGTTATAATTGCAAAGTTTAGACTTTCTAATAATAAGCTAATATCTAAATTAACAGGAACTTACATTTATATAATGAGAGGCACTCCCCTTTTATTACAGCTTATGTTTATATTTTTTGGTTTCTTTTATGTTCCTTACATCGGATTTGCCTTTAGCCGAAACCAAGCAATTTTTATTGCTTTTATACTTAACTACACAGCTTATTTTGCTGAAATTTTTAGAGGTGGTATTAATTCCATAGATGTGGGACAAGTGGAAGCAGCACAAGTTTTAGGATTAAGCAAAACACACACTTTTATTAAAATTATATTGCCCCAGGTCATAAAAAATGTTATACCATCCATTGGTAATGAAGTTATTACATTAGTTAAAGATACTTCTTTAGTCTATATATTAGGAGCATCTGATATATTAAAGGCCGCAAGATCAGTTTCAAATGCTTACTCTTCATTCAGTCCATATTTATATATTGGTTTAGTTTATTTGCTTTTAATTGCATTACTAACTAAATTATTAAATAAAATTGAAAAAAAGTTTGATTATTACAGATAGGAAGCAGCTATGGTATTAAAGATTGAAAATTTAAGCAAAAGTTTTAATGGGAACATAATATTTGATAATATCTCCTTTTCTGTAAAAAGGGGAGAAATAGCTTGTATTAGAGGTAAATCCGGTGAAGGCAAGACTACTTTGTTAAGATGTATAAATAATTTAGAGTATCCGGATAATGGCTCTATACAAATAAATAATGTTTATTTGTGTCAGGAAGAAAAAACTATGAAGTATGCTTCTAAAAATGAACTTATAAAAATAAGGCAGGATATCGGCTTGGTTTTTCAAAATTTCAATTTATTTCCTCATATGACTGTTATGGAAAATCTAACTGAGGCGCCTATATTCTTAAAAAAATATGATAAAGATAAAATTATAAAACAAGCAAAAAAATTATTAAGTCAATTAGAGTTGAATGACAAGGAAAATTTCTATCCATACCAGCTGTCAGGCGGTCAAAAGCAAAGGGTTGCAATTGCAAGAGCATGTATGCTTAACCCTTCAATCATTTGCTTTGATGAACCAACATCAGCGCTGGATGAAATGACAAGAAATCAAATTTCAAAAATAATTAGAGATTTATCGAAACAAGGAATTGCTATTATTATTGTAACTCATGATAACGCATTTGTTGATGATATAGCTGAAAAAGTTATAACTTTATCAGAAGGAAAAATTACAATAGAAGAACGATAAAAGGGATACATATTCACATTATCCCTTTTTTATCAATTACTTTTCAATTGCAACCCAATGGATAATCTACGCTTACCAATTGCTTATATACATCCATCAGAGAAATCTGAATGACACACTACTTCAACTTCATCATTTCTCAATAATTTTATAATATGCTGTTCAATTTCATCTGGTGTAATATTTGGAGCAAACCTTGCTACAACCTTACCGCTCTTATCTACTAAAAATTTAGTGAAATTCCATCTTATATCATTCACCTCTAAATTAGGTGTATATTGTTTTACTTTCTCATAAAAAGATACTGTTTCTTTATTCCTATATTCTTCTACTTGAGTTTTTAGATATCTATATAGAGGCTCCTGGTTTTCACCATTTACATCAATTTTTGAAAATTGTTTAAACCCAACTCCAAAATTTAATCTACAAAACCCTACTATTTCTTCATTGGTTCCGGGAGCTTGACCTAAGAATTGATTGCTTGGAAAATCTAAAATCTCAAATCCATCAGGTTGAAATTTATCATAGAGGTTCTGTAATCCATCATATTGTGGTGTAAAACCACATCCTGTAGCCCCATTAACTATCAATAATACTTTTCCTTTATAATCTGCTAAAGATACTTCCTTATATTCGGCATCTTTAACTTTAAAATCGTATATCATAAATTCCTCCTATTTAATAAGTTATTTATGT
>JAEZGU010000243.1 GCA_023416855.1 Bacillota bacterium | reverse complement strand
GGTATGGATATATCAGAAAAACAAATTGAAAAGGCAAAACAACATTTATCAGCTCGCGGTATTTCAGCAAAATTAATTTGTTCTCCAATGGAAGAAGAGTGTGGCATACCAGTGGATTATTTTGACGTTGTTTATTCTATTTACGCCATAGGCTGGACTACCGCCCTTGAGGGTACTTTTTGCCGGATTGCTTCTTATCTTAAAAAAGGCGGCTCGTTTATTTTCAGTTGGTCTCATCCTATACATAAATGTGTTGTTGCAGAAGATAATATGCTTGTTTTTAAAAAATGTTATTTCGATGAATCTTGGTATTCAGTATCTCTTGATGAAGGTACGCTAACACTATCCGACCGTAAACTTTCAACATATGTAAATGCGCTGGCAAAATCGGGATTTGTCATTGAGCAAATGATTGAGCAATCTGATGATGAAATAATACAAGCACAGGATCATAACAGCGATTTTGCAAGAAAAGCAAAGATGCTTCCTGTAACTTTTGTAATCAAAGCAAGAAAACTTAAATAGTTGGATATTAATGATACGGCATATTCAGTTAATCGGATGTGGATTATAATGCACAAAATAAGTAGCTTGCGAACCAAAATTAGAACATTGAAAAAAGGGGAGTGAATGAAATAAATCTTAATTCCAGTATAAAACATCCAAGCAAAGATATTATGAAAGAATTAATAAAAGACCAATGGACAAAGGATTCAATTTTTGCTGCGGTTATAGATCCTGAAGGTAATATAGTTTCAAAAGGGAAAACGACAGTTCGAGATGACCATGATCCTACAGCACATGCTGAAATAAATGCTATAAGAAGTGCCTGCAAGCAACTAAAAGTTGATGTTTTACCTAAAGGATATTGGCTTTATTCAACATTTGAGCCATGTCCTTTATGTGCTGCAGCTATAATATGGGCTGGATTTGAAGGTGTGGTATATGCTAACAATCCTGATCACAGAGGAAAAGAGATTAACTGGTCATTTATAAAGTGTAGAGATGTTTTGCAATCAGGTAAGTATATAAAAGATGTAGCACTAGTTGAAGACTTTCTTATTGACGAAATAAAAGATTACTTTAAATAAATATATTATCTATTTGAATAACGTATTTATATAAGTTAGGTGTCTTTCAAAAACCGCACATTTAAGATTGAAATAATTAATGGGGGAACTTAAATGCTAAAAAAGAATAGCAAAACAATGTTTTTTACGTTGCTTATACCTTTGTACTTTTTAATTGTAATATGTATATTTGGAATAAGTGCAGGTGGAATTGAGTGGATACCGGCTTTTGAATTTTCACTATTAGTACTTTTAGCTGCCTGGAGTTTAAGTAGAGATAACAGCTTAATATTAAACTTGGCAGGTTTTATGATATATGCCCTTATGGGAGGATATTGCATTTATTCCACGTTAACAAAAGCTACACGTATAGGACCTTGGACGTTCAATATTTACTTAGGAATAGCACTTATATTATTTGGATTGTGTACTTTTGCGTGTGCCATAGTAAGAGTTATTAGAAAACGGAAATCAACTGCATTTCATTCTAATTATATTTGTAATAATTGCTTTTGAATCAGTATTGTTTAAAATGGTGAATTAAAGACTGTATTATTGATTTTGCTGGGAGGAAAAAAAGATGCTAAAAGTTACACCAACAACATTACCAGAAGTCTTAATTTTAGAATATGAAAAAGAGCTTGAAACAAGAGGCTGTTCATATTCAAATTTTTCAAGACGAGAATTGAATGATGTGGGAATAGAAACTATTTTCGTTGAGGAAAATGTATATTGCCCTAAAAAGGCAGGAACGATATATGGAATACATTTTCAGAATAATCCAATGGCACAAGCAAAGCTACTATATTGTACCAGAGGAAGAGGTCTTGATTTTGCAGTTGATTTAAGAAGAGATTCAAATACATATAAACAATGGATATGTGTAGATTTATCCTCGGAAAATCGAAAGCAAATATATATTCCAAAAGGATTTGGTCATGCCTTTTTATCATTAGAGGATAACACAGACGTTGTAATGAAAATTGATAACTATTTTCAACAGGAATATAGAAGAGGAATAGCGTGGAATGACCCCGATTTAAATATCACTTTTCCAATAGACAAGCCTATATTGGCACAGCATGATAAAGAGGCACCATTTCTGATAGACAGCGATTGCAATTTATAGTTTTTCAAATATTAGTTCGTAATGTATATCAAGATTCATTCTATTACCGCACATTCACTAACATGAATTGCGGTTTTTTCATGTCAGCATTTCGGCCGCAATATGAATAGAAAGCGATGTATTGGAAGGAATTTCGGTCTTTGATAATTGAATAGTGCGGTACTTGTAGTAACAAAAATATATTGACTCCAGTTTATTCCAGTTATAGTATAGATGTAATAGCTTTTGGCAAAGACAGAATTGTTGGATTATTTGAGTGAAAGGAATAGATATGGATTTGAATAATTTGATGAAAGATTTTAAGATGGCAGACAGAAAAGAGTACCTAGAGTTAAACGAATACTCTGATAATCAGATATACGAGTATTTAATTGGTTGTGGAGGTCTCTTTTTAGCCTCCAAAATGATAAGACAAATGAATTTAAAAAAAGGAGATATTGTCTTAGACCTCGGATGTGGATTGGGTACAACATCAATTTTTTTAGCAAAAAAATTTGATGTCACGGTTATTGCAGTTGACTTTTGGAATTCTCCAAATGTACTTGCCAAAAGGGCTAAGGAAGAGGATTTGTCAAATAAAATTATTCCAGTACAAATAGATATAACTCAATTAATACCATTTGCTGAAAACTATTTTGACGCTATCTTCTGTATGAATTCACTTTTTATGTTCGGAGATAATTTGGATTTTTTACAGAAACTTTTAAAAACTCTTAAAATAGGAGGAACTTTTTGTATAGGCAGTGAATGTTTTAGTCAGGATCTTAAGTATAAAAATATAGAAGAAATTCCTGCAGTATATAATTTTAAGTGTGAATGGAGCGTATGGGAAGAATGTTTTTCAAAATACCATTGCCCTGAATGGTGGAAATCTTTAATTGTTGAAACAAACCTAATAGATATAACATACTGTAAAGAGTTAGACGATGGTAAAACCTTATGGGAAGATTCAGCACTTAATTACTATAATTACTACAACAATGATTTGACATATGGAGCGATGATTCCTCAAGAGAGGATAGTAGATATAATACTTTATGGAAAGCAGAATACTCCATGTACAACACTGTATGTTTTAACTGGTAAAAGAAAATAGGTGTGAATGTAGAAGTTTTTAGAAATATTACATAATCTATTATTTTTTATTTAAAATTCCAGTAATGAATCAGATCAGAAAAGTAAATACAGTTCTAAAAATCAGTACCGCATTATTAAGTAATAATTATGCGGTTTTTTTGTGCAATTTGAGTCGCAATATACCGGGAATACGAGTAAGAAAGCTGAACATTGAAAACAGAATAGTGCGGTAAGGGTGAAACTTGACAGAGGAATATTCCAGATGTAGTATTATTTGTAATGAATACCTTTGAATCGGGGTTGTTAAATATTATGATATATGCCTTATACGCAAAGGTTAGTTAATTAAAATTTGATGCCTATGGAGATGTTATCTCTACTGGTAAAGCATTAATAAGACTAGAATAGCAGGGGTAAAGTATGATAAAAGGTGAACTAATTGGAAGTGGTGCTACTGCAGATGTTTTTGATTGGACAGAGGGCACGATTATAAAAATATTTAATGATTATGAACCAGATATAGCTATAGAACAAGAAATCAATAATACAAAAGCCTTACAAAGCTGTTCTTTTAAATACCCAAAGTTTATTCAAAGACTTGAATATGAGGGGAAACGTGCTATTATTTATGAAAAAATTGTTGGTACTTCTATTTTAAAACAGATGGAGGCAAACCCGATTTCTTATAAAAAGTATGCTGAAAAGCTAGCCCATCTGCATTTTGAGATTCACAAAAATCACGCAAATGGAGTTAAAGAACAAAAACAATACTTTAAGGAACGGATTTCATATACAGATGATTTAACCGATGATAAAAAAGAGAGGTTATATAAACTAATTGACAATATGCCAGACGGTGATTGCCTATGTCATAGCGATTTTCATCCAGACAACATTCTTAGCAATGAAAATGGTGACTACATTATTGATTGGGCAGATTGCTGCAATGGAAATGCATGTGCAGACGTGGCAAGAACTCTAATGACATTAAAAATTGCGGAACTTCCTGAGAATGTTTCCATTTTTACAAAAATTATAATTACGTTTATTAGAAATAGGTTTAGTAATATATACACTAAAGAATATTTAAAATTATCAGGAAAAACTATAAAACAAATTGCTGAATGGGAAGTTGTAGTAGCTGCATATCGCCTATGTGCTGCTAAGAAGATTGAAAAAAGTACTATTTTGAAAACTATAAATAGGTATTTAGAGAAAGTTAAAACATAATAAAATTCATAGAAGTTGACTAAGTTATTTGATTTTTATCTTATTTTCTATGACCCTATTGTAGTCACAGTTTAGAGATGAAACTTCAAGTAAATACCATATAAATTACTACCGCACTATTTCAGAATTGAAAGTGCGGTTTTTAGGAACAGCAAATAAAGTATTACTTATTTACTTTGCAGGAGGTGTATGAATGGAACTAATCATAGAGTGTTGCTGCTGCTCTATCCTGTCC
>JAEZGU010000151.1 GCA_023416855.1 Bacillota bacterium | reverse complement strand
TTATATTTAAATGACATTTCTTTTAATATTTTCTATTATTTGCACTTTAATAGATTTTATCCCGCTTAGTTTACGGATATTATTGGAAATATCATTTTTTTATTATATAGCATTATTTTATGAATAGCAACATCTTTTTACCATATTTAACATTTTTTACTTTATTTCTATATCTGCATTATTTTTTAAATTTTCTAGCAAATTATTATAATTGAAATAGGTATAATATTGTGTAAGAGTTTCTCTTTCTGTTTCTATTGTTTTGCTATCATCTGTTTTTTTATCGGTTAATTGTATAATATGATATCCAAAATCTGATTGCACCGGTTCGCTGATTTCACCTATCTCCATACTAAATGCAGCATCTGAGAATGGTTTTACCATTTTAATTCGAGTAAAATAACCTAAGTCTCCACCCGCAACTCCACTGCCTGGATCTATAGATACTTCTCTTGCGATGTCTTCAAATTTATCACCCTTATTAATTCTTTCTAAAACGTTCTTAGCTTCATCCTCAGTATTAACTAAAATATGACTTGCTCTAACCTCTTCCTTCATTTGATATTCATCAAACATTTTTTGAAGATCTTCATCTGAAGGATTATTGAACTTATCCATCTCAATAGTTAAATAATGATTTATATAAAATTCTTTTTCTATTTCAGTTTTTAAGAATTCTTCAGTTAATCCATTATCTTTAAGAAATTTCTGATAATCTGCTTCTGAATTGTTTAATGCTTTAAAATTTTCCAATTCATCTTCTATTTGATGTTCGTCAACATTAATCCCACTTTTTTGTGCTGCTTCAACCATTAATATATCCATAATCAATTTTTCCAACATATCATCTTTAGTAACTGTAGGATTCATTTTCTTATAAAATTCATAATTCATATCTAATTCTTCCTGTGTTATTACTTCGTCATTTACTGTTGCAACAACACCTTCTTCATTTATTGCATCATTTTTATTGCATCCGGCAACGGTAAAAATTAATAAAAAGCAAATTGTTAAAGTAAGTATTTTTTTAAATTTAATCATTTTTTCCTCCTAAGACAGGATCTTTTAGTCCCGCTTTATAATTATTTAAGATTTCTAAGAATTTCTCAAGTTCCTCAAGAATTTTTATTTGCTCTAAGGAATCTAATTTATATTTAATAACAGGATCTTTTGATACATCAAATTTAATTTTAGAATTGAAGTTTTCAATTAAAAAACCAATCATATCCTGATTTAAATCATTGTTTGTGTAAAGCTCAAAATTTACGCTATTGCCTACTTGGTTTATGGATTTAATCCTTAGTTTTTTACTTAATGATTTAATATAAGAGATTTTAAGAAGATTGTCAACCTGTTTTGGAGGATTACCAAAGCGATCAATTATTTCTTCTGTTATATCATATATATCATCCTTATTGGAAGCGGCGGCTATCTTTTTGTAAATTTCAATTTTTTGTTCTTCATTTTCAATATATGTTACAGGTATATACCCATCTACATTTAAGTCCACTGAAGTTTCTACATCTTCATCCTCAACAATATTTCCTTGAATTTCCTTAACCGCTCTATCTAAGAATTTAACATATAAATCATATCCTATAGCAAGCATATGTCCATGTTGCTCAGCACCTAATATATTTCCGCAGCCTCTTATTTCCAAATCTCTCATTGCTATTTTAAAGCCTGAGCCAAATTCGGTAAATTCTTTTATTGCCTTTAATCTTTTATCAGCTACTTCTGATAACATTTTGTCTTTTTCATATGTTAGATAAGCAAATGACACTCTATTTGACCTTCCGATTCTTCCTCTAAGCTGGTAAAGCTGAGAAAGTCCTAAATAATCAGAATTGTCTATTATCAAGGTGTTAACATTAGGTATATCCATTCCTGTTTCAATAATTGTTGTGCATACTAATATATCATATTCCTTTCTGACAAATTCTAACATTATGTTTTCCAAGTGTCTTTCACTCATTTGTCCATGAGCAACTGCAATTCTTGCATCCGGAACTAATTTTTGTAGTTTGGAAGCTGTTTTATCTATGTCTATTACTCTATTGTGTACATAATATATTTGCCCACCTCTTGACATTTCTTTTTCAATGGCATCTTTTAACACACCCTCATTGTACTCAATTACATATGTTTGAACAGGTAATCTGTCTCCCGGGGGCTCAGATATTACACTCATGTCTCGCACACCAATCATAGACATATGCAATGTTCTTGGGATAGGTGTTGCAGAAAGAGTTAGAACATCAATGTTTGATTTTAGTTGCTTAATTAGCTCTTTGTGCTTAACTCCAAATCTTTGTTCTTCATCTATAATTAAAAGTCCCAAGTCCTTAAATTTTAAATCCTTTGATAAAAGTTTATGAGTTCCAACCACCACATCTATTAGACCTTTATTTAGATCATTAATCACTTTTGCTTGTTGATAAGGTGTTCTGAACCTTGAAAGCATTTCTATTTTAACAGGATATCCTCTAAATCTATCCACAATATTTGTATAATGTTGTTGAGCCAGTATTGTAGTAGGAACAAGTATTGCAACCTGCTTTGAATCCATAACTGCTTTAAAGGCTGCTCTCATAGCAACTTCCGTCTTGCCGAAGCCAACATCACCGCAAAGTAACCTGTCCATACATATTGGTTTTTCCATATCTTTTTTTATTTCTTTTATACAACGAAGCTGATCGTCTGTTTCTTGGAATGGAAATTTATATTCAAATTCCTTTTGCCATTCAGTATCCGCCATGTATGCATAGCCTTTGATAACTTTTCTTTGGGCGTATAATTTAACTAATTCTGCTGCCATATTTTCTATAGCATGCTTTGTGCGCTCCTTAGTTTTGGACCAATCTGCACTACCCATTTTGTTGAGCTTAGGCTTTTCCGAATCTGAACCTATATATTTTTGAATAAGTGACATTTGGTCAACAGGAACATACAACTTATCTTCGCCTTTATATTTAATGCAAAGATAATCCTTTTTGATATTTTGTACGTCTATTTTTTCTATTCCAATATATTGACCTATACCATGGTGCTCATGTACAACAAAGTCGCCAACCTTTAAGTCGGTAAATATTTCAATTTTAGAGCCTTTTCGTTTTTTTGTTTTATGAGTTTTTTTAACAGCAGTGCCGTATACTTCGTTTTCAGTAAGTACTACAATCTTATTTTCATAGTATTCAAATCCCTTTTTTAATTCTCCGGGAACTAAAATCACTTGTCCGCTTTCAGCTGCAATATTTGAGCTTTTAGATAAAGTTGTTACACAGTCGTAATCATTTAATAAATTGTGAAGTTTTGTACATCCCTCATAGCTTGAAAGTACAATTGCTATTTTATATCCTTTATATTTCAAGCGATTTAAATCTTTTGACAAATCCTCCATTTTTCCGTAATAAGAAGTTGCTTCTTTAAATAATAAAGAAACTGTATCATCTGATTCAAAGATTTTATCCTTGCCATTTATAGATATAAAGGATTTTTCATCTATTACTTCTTTTAATTCCTGTTCTTTTATATAAACATTTTCTTGCTGTGTAAATATTTCTCCTCTTTCAAAGAGTTCACTATATTTAATTTGAAAGCCCTCTGATATATTGCTCAGTTCTTCGAAAATTCTTTCAGGCTCATCTAATATTAAAATATAATCATCAAAATAATCTAAAACATTTTGAAAATCATTCTTTACAAAAGGAACAATAAGATCAGAATTTTGTATACTCAACCCTTCACTTAATCTGTCTTTGTAGCTGTTGTATAGAGTTGTTAGTCTTTTTTCTGTCTCTTTATACTTTTCAATATTTTGTATTTTTTCTAATCTGTTCTGATAATCTTGTTTTATATAACTTAATACCTTGTTAATTTCTTCTTTATGAAATAATATATCACCACATGGTATTATTTTTGTAGCAGTTAAGTTTTTGATTGAACGTTGCGTTTTAATATCAATAATTCTTAAAGAATCAATTTCATCATCAAAGAATTCTATTCTAACAGGATTAGTTTCTGAAGGTGAAAATACATCAACTATTCCTCCTCTTATAGAAAATTGTCCAACACCTTCTATCAAATCAACTCTTTCATAACCTAATTTCACCAAACTGCTTCGAAGTTCATCTAAATTATAATTTTTGCCATACTTTAATTCTATTATAGATTCCTTAAATCTATCTTTAGGCATAACCCTAGTTATGATCGAATTAATCGATGCTGTTACTATGCTTTTTTTTGAATCAATAATATTGTATAAAATTTCAGCTCTTTTATGATCAACATCTTTGCTTAATGCATCAACATTGTACAAAATAAATTCTTTTGGAAGCAATCTAACTACATTTTCTGTATATGACTTAATTTCTTGCTCGTACTTTCTTGACTTTGCTTCATTGCTTGTAATAAGTAAAATTTTGTCAGTTGCTGAATCTATTAAATTAGACACCAAATACGCCATACTTTCATCATTGATACCTGATATAAGCTGGCGTTTATTATGTTTATAATTTTCAATTATTCTGTTAAACTTGTCAGTTTTTTGAAACTGTTGAAACAAAATTCTATTCAACTATTGTTCTCCTACTGTTCTGATATTAAACTTCTGCATTGCACTTTCTACATTGTTCACTATAATTTCTATAGCTGCTTCTCCGGCTTTTTTAATTATAGGCACAATTTTATCTTTATCTTCTTGACCAAATCTTTGAAGTACATAGTCAGCTAAGTCCATATCTGGATTTCTTCCAATACCTATTCTTATGCGAGAAAAATTGTTTCCAACATGCTGCGTAATTGATTTCATACCGTTATGTGTTCCGGGACTACCATTTGGTCTTATTCTTAGTGACCCAACCGGAATATCAACGTCATCATATATAACAATTAAATTTTCAACTGGTATTTTATAAAAATTAATTATTTCATTTATGGCAATACCGCTTCTGTTCATATACGTTACAGGTTTCATAAGCATAACTTTTTCTCCGTTTATGTTTATTTCACCATAAACGGAGTTAAATTTCAATTTGTTCAAACTTACATTATACTTGTCTGCCAAACAATCAATGGTTTCAAATCCCACATTGTGTCTTGTACCTGTATACTCTTTTCCCGGATTGCCAAGTCCTGCTATTATATACATATTTACCTCTGTTAATATCTATTTTTACCTAAACCCTTTTTATTAACTTGACGAGCACGAGCTATGGCTAAATCTCCCTCTTCAACATCCTCGGTTATTGTAGAACCACAAGCTATATATCCTCCAGGTTGTACATTGACAGGTGCTACTAAATTTGAATTGCTTCCTATAAAAGCACCATCTCCTACAACAGTTTTATGTTTATTCTTACCATCGTAATTCACAAATACCACACCACATCCAATATTAACATCTTTTCCCACTTCGGCATCTCCTATGTATGACAAATGAGAAGATTTAGAGTTGTCACCTATAATTGATTTTTTAACTTCTACAAAATCACCAATTTTGACATTTTTCCCCAAGACTGTACCCGGTCTTAAATATGCAAAAGGGCCAACGGTTGTACCATCTCCTATAGCAGACTCTATTATTTTAGAACTCTCAATACACACATTATTGCAAACTGTTGAATTTATTATACGTGCATTTGGCCCAATTATGCAATCCGAACCTATAACAGTACCTTTCTCCAAATATGTGTTAGGGTATATAATTGTATCTCTACCAATAATAACCGAATCCTCAATATAAGTATTTTCGGAATCAATTATAGTCACACCTGAAAGCATATGCTTATTATTAATCCTTTGTTGCATTATTTTTGTTACTTCCGCAAGCTGTACTCTATCATTTACTGCCTTTATGTCAGTTTCGTCTTTTAGTATCCATCCGCCAATTTTATATTTTTCGTTATTTAATACCTTAATAGTATCTGTTAAATAATATTCTCCTTGTGAATTGTTAGTATCAATTTTTTGAAGAGCATATTTAAGCATTTTACCTTTAAAGCAATAAATACCCGCATTAATTTCCGTAATATTTTTAATTTCTTCTGATGCATCCTTTTCTTCAACTATATCTTTAATTGTTAAATCTTCATTTCTTATAATTCTTCCATATCCTTTTGGATTTTTAAAATATGAAGTCATAACCGATGCATCATAACCATTTTCTAAGTGGTTTTCGATAAATGATGTTATAGTTTCTTTTCTTATGAGAGGACCATCAGCACATAAAATCAACACTGTATCTTCATCGTTAATATGCGGAGTAGCAATCATTACTGCAAATCCTGTACCGTATGGTTGATCCTTTCCTATGGGTTGTTCAACAGTTATTACACCCATATCTTTTATATTAGCTCCAACCTTTTCTTTTCCATGTCCTAATATTACAACGTTTTTTTCGATTCCCGATTCTTTAGCTGCTTCTATAATATATTTTATCATTTCTTTTCCACAAACTTTATGTAGAGTTTTAGGAATATCTGATCTCATTCTTGTACCTTCACCAGCTGCCAAAATAATTGACATATTCATACTATTTCTCCTCATATAATAAATAAAGTAATACTAAAAAGTATATAACATATAATGAATTAAGTCAAAAATGTTTTTAATTTTTTTTGCTACGTCATCATAGACTTACGAATTTGGGACATAAACAGTAGAATGCAAAAAAATCTGTGCTGCACTATCATTGCACAGATGGGGTTAGGGCATAAACAGTATAATGCTTCAAATTTATTTGCTCGCTTACGCTCACATAAATTTGGCATTCTTTGTATTTGGCCTACCGCCATCTGTGCTGCACTGACGCTTGCACATATGGGGTTAGGGCATAAAAAAGGGTCTTTTAAAAAGACCCAGAAACTGTTGATTTATCAATCATCAGTCATGGCGCTAAAGAAGAGCGGCTTCTGCAGATTCTCCTTCTTCTTGGCGCTTTTCTTCGTAAGCCTTAAATACAGCTTCTGCAACAATTTGTCTTGTTTCAGAATTAATCGGATGAGCTATATCTTTAAACTCACCATCAGGCATCTTTCTGCTTGGCATAGCTATAAACAAGCCATCCTGACCTTCAATAATTTTGATGTCATGTACCACAAAACAATCATCAAAAGTAACGGAAACGATTGCCTTCATCTTACCTTCAGAATTAATTTTTCTTACTCTAACGTCCGAAATTTTCATGTTGTCACCACCTTCCCCCAAAGTTTATGTCCATTTTGTACATTATACTATACTTAAACACAAATTGCAAAATAACATTTTCATTTTTTGGCAAAAAAGTATGAAATTATTTTAACAATTTGCTATTTGGTACGATTTCGATTATTCCTTCCTTTTCATTTATCTTATTCATCACTAATAACGACATATAATTATCTACTAATTTTTTCTCAGGCTCTTTTGTCTCTATTACAACAGCAGTTCCAACTACTTCTGCATTAAATTCGCGCATCATATCAGCCATACCCTTACATGTACCTCCGCCCTTCATGAAATCATCAATAATTAAAACCCTAGAATTCTCTTTTAGAGACCTTCTTGATAACGACATTGTTTGTATATTATTTGACGAACCTGATACATAATTTATACTTACTGTTGCGCCCTCGGTAACCTTATTGTTTCTTCTGATAACAGCAACAGGTACATTTAACTTTTGTCCTGTTAGTATAGCAACAGGGATGCCCTTTGTTTCAACTGTAATTATGCAGTCGATTTTTGTATTGGAAAACTCAGAAGATATAACCTTAGCAATATTAGTTACTATACCTGGATTATTAAATATATCTGTTAAATAAATAAAACCTCCGGGTAAAATTCTATTTTTATTAGAAAACATTTGACAAAGTTCTGTTAGTATATTGTTTTTTTCGTCTATACTCATAACCGGTATAAATATAGCACCACCTGTAGCACCTGATATAGTCTCTATTCTCCCATAGTTTAATTCAGACACTAACTCTTTAACTATAGATACATCTTCACTTATTGTAGATTTAGCTGCATTAAATATTTCCGAAAAATAATTATAAGAAAATACGTAATTTGGTTTTTCAGCAAATATTTTCATCAAAGCACCTATTCTTTGATTTCTTTTATATTTTTTCATAATAACTCCACACGAATATTTTCTACTAATTATATAGCAATTATTCGTCAAATACAATATATTTTTTATTTTTTCTTAAAAATCCAATCATATCCTACCTCTGCTATTAAAACAGCAACAAATATAACTACAAAACCTGCAATAGTCATAACTGAATATTTTTCATGTAAAAATATAACCCCAAAGATGCTACCTACTATTGACTCCAAACTTAGTATTATTGCTGCATGAGTAGTTGATGTATATTTTTGTCCTAATGTTTGCATAAGAAAACATAGCATTGTTGCAACTATACTTAAATACAACATGCTTACTGTTCCTTTTATATTAAATGTTAAAGGTTGATTTTCTATAAGCATCATAGTTAAAAAAATTACAGTACATGTTATCATTTGAATAGTTGCAATTACTGCAGGATCTTTATCCGATGCAAAAATACCTGTTGCAACCACTTGCCAAGCAAAACATATGGCACTTATAAAAGTTAAAAAGTCCCATAAGTTAAATTTCCCAAAATTATCAAAATCAACAGTTAATAAAATAATCCCCAAAAACATTAGTCCTGCTGCAATTATATTGTTTTGTCCGGGCTTTATC
>JAEZGU010000302.1 GCA_023416855.1 Bacillota bacterium | reverse complement strand
GCATAGTATGCCATGTTAGGGTTCATATTACCCCTCCAGTACAAATAACTTGTTAAATATTTTTTCAATCAAATCCTTTTCTGACAATTTATATACTTTGTCAATTTCTTCAGAAATCTTAAGGATTTTTGATTTTTGAGAAAGCTCATTTTCTTGTATAAACTTCTCTGTTTCATCTGATAGTAGCTGAGCTTTATTTTTAGCTTCGCTAAGCTTTTCAGTACGATAATCTTGAATCATTTTCTCATATTCTTGCTTTTTTTTCGACAAATATTGTTCATTTTTTGTCTTATTTTCAAAAGCTAAAGAATCAATTTCTATAATTTGATCAATTATATCCTTCAAATAACCACTCCTTGTCTAAAATTTTACATATAGAAATATTATAACATCGTTTATATTTCAATTCAAATAATTAATGAACATAATTTTACATTATTAAGCTCTATTCAAGAAGGAAATCATTATTTAGTTTTAAATACTTTAAAACTCTCGTTATTACTCATATTTCCTCTGATTTTGATAAAATAACCAAAAATTTTTTTACAAAAATTTAATGTTTGTTAATTAATTAACGCAAAATGTTAAATATCTATCGTAAAGTGTGAAATTCATTTAATAGTATATTTGTTTTTGTATAGGAAATGATAACTTTAATCATAGGATTAACAATATTTTAATTTAATTAAATAAAGAAAGGTGAAATTATGAGCAAATATGAATCAATGGACGGAAATAATGCCGCGGCGTATGCTTCTTATGCGTTAACTGAAGTAGCCTCAATATTTCCTATAACACCTTCTACCCCTATGGCAGAAGGTGTAGATGAATGGTCAGCCCATGGGATGAAAAACATTTTTAATCAAGAAGTTAAAGTTATAGAAATGCAGTCTGAAGCGGGTGCGGTAGGTACTATGAGAGGTGCTTTGCAAGCAGGTGCCTTAGCATCTACATATACAGCTTCACAAGGTCTTCTATTAATGATTCCTAATATATATAAAATGGCCGGTGAATTACTACCAGGTGTATTTCATGTTTCAGCAAGAGCTATAGCAACTCATGCATTATCTATTTATGGAGATCACCAAGATGTTATGGCATGTCGCCAAACCGGAGCAACAATGTTATCATCTGCCAATGTTCAAGAAGCAATGGATTTAGGTTTTATTGCACATTTGGCAGCTATTAAATCAAGATTGCCGGTAATTCATTTTTTCGATGGTTTTAGAACATCACATGAAATACAAAAAATTGAAAAAATTGATTATGAAGATATTAAGAAAATTGTTGATTTCAAAGCTATAGAAGAATTTAGAAAACGAGCACTAAATCCTGAACATCCTGTTGAAAGAGGTACTGCTCAAAATCCAGATATATACTTTCAACAAAGGGAATCTCAAAATCCTTTTTTTGAAGCTGTACCTGATATTGTTCAAGGATGTATGGATCAGTTGTTTGATATAACCGGAAGAAAATATAGGTTATTTGATTATTATGGAGATAAAGATGCTGAATATGTCATTATTGCAATGGGCTCTGTAACTGATACAATTAGAGAGACTATAGATTATTTAAAAAATAAAAACAATGATAAGCTTGGTGTTGTAAAAGTTCATCTATATAGACCATTTTCTGAAAAGCATTTACTTAAAGCAATACCTTCAACAGTAAAGAAAGTTGCTGTTTTAGATAGAACTAAAGAACCTGGTTCTACAGGTGAACCTTTGTATTTAGATGTTGTAAAGTCTTATCAAAACTATGAAAATCCGCCTGTTATAGTAGGTGGTAGATATGGTCTGTCATCAAAAGATACAAGACCATCTCAAATTATAGCTGTATTTGATAATTTAAAGTTAAGTGAACCAAAAGATAGATTTACTATTGGTATAGTTGATGATGTAACTAACACTTCTCTACCTGAAGGTGATATAGTTGAAACTGCACCAGAAGGTACGATAAGATGTCGTATTTGGGGTCTTGGTTCAGATGGTACAGTTGGTGCTAATAAAACTGCCATAAAAATTATAGGTGACAACACCAATATGTATGTTCAAGGGTATTTTTCCTATGACAGTAAAAAATCCGGAGGCACTACTACTTCACACTTACGGTTTGGAAAAGAACCTATACGTTCTCCTTATTTAGTTTTTAATGCAGATTATATAGCATGCCACAATAAATCATTTATTTATCATTACGATATATTGAAGGGGCTTAAGGAAGAAGGCACATTTGTATTAAACTGTAATTGGAGTGAAAAAGAACTTGACGAAAAACTTCCTTCTTCAATAAAAAATTTCTTAGCAAAAAATAAAATTAATTTTTATATAATAGATGCTTTGAGTATAGCAGGAAAAATAGGTTTAGGTAATAGAATTAACATGGTTATGCAATCTGTATTCTTTAAGCTTGCTAATGTTCTGCCTGTTGAGGAAGCGTTAAGTTATTTAAAGCAAAATTTAGAAGATATGTATGGAAGAAAAGGCTCTGATATTGTTGAGATGAATAAGAAAGCTGTTGATAAATCAATAGAAGCATTAGTAAAAATTGAAGTCCCAGCTTATTGGGCTGATGCTAAGGATGAACCTTTGCCAATAAAAGAAGAGCCTGCATTTGTCAAAAACATTCAAAGAGTTATGGCACGAGATGAAGGCGACGAATTACCTGTGAGTGCTTTTAAAGGTATGGAAGACGGTACTTTTCCAAGTGGAACTACTTCCTATGAAAAGCGCGGTATTGCCCCAATGATTCCCGAATGGCAAATTGATAAATGTATTCAATGTGGTAGATGCTCATACGTATGTCCACATGCTACTATTAGACCTTATTTATTAGATAACGAGGAAGAAAATAGAAAGCCGGATACATTTAAAACTACAAAAGCAATTGGTAAGGGATTAGAAAACTACCGTTGGAGAATACAAGTATCACCGATGGACTGTACAGGATG
>JAEZGU010000277.1 GCA_023416855.1 Bacillota bacterium | reverse complement strand
TATAAAGTGATTAAGGCGGAGCTTATGCTCCGCTTTTTTATGTTTAATTTTTAGGTTATAAGGGTATAATTAGAAATGGAATAATTTACAAATAGTGTAATAGAGGAGGTTTCATTTTGATAAAAATTGAAGAGAAAGAAATAAGTGAGTATGGCACAATGTTTAGATGGAAATGTACTGTTTGCGGAGAAATTATAGAGAGTGAATTTGTTCCTGATATTTGTCCTGTTTGTGGAGTAGGATCAGAGCTCTTTATTAAATTAGAAGATGAAAAGCCCAAAGAATTATCTGAGAAAAAGGAAAATATAGTTATAATTGGTGCCAGCGGAGCGGGCATGTATGCAGCAATAGAAATAAGAAAAAGAAATAAGATAAGTGATCTGACTGTTATTTCAAAGGAAGATGTAAAGGGTTATTTTAGACCGCAACTTTCTAAAATGTTGGGAAATAATGATGTGACAATTGAATCAATGACAATAAAAAATGATAATTGGTTTAGGGATAATAATGTTAGTCTTATGTTAAACAAATTAGTTGAGAGGATTGATACCGTCAATAAAAATGTCATATTTAGTGATGGTCAAAAATTAAATTATTCTAAATTGATAATTGCTTCAGGTGCTGAAGTGTTTGTACCTCCTTTTTCCGGCAGAGACAAGTTAGGTGTTTTTACTTTAAGGTATGTTAGTGATGGTAAAGCAATAAAAGAATATGCTAAGGGTAAAAAGACAGGAGCCGTTATCGGAGGGGGCGTTCTTGGGTTAGAAGCTGCCAATGAGCTTAAAAAACTTGGACTCAATATAACTGTTATTGAAGTTGCTGATAGGATATTACCAAGGCAGTTAGATAATGATGCATCAAAAATATTGGAAGAAGTTCTAAAGAATGATGGAATAAATTTCAGAAAGGGTATTGGCACTAAAGAAATTATTGGCGATGAAAAGGTAAAAGGAATACTTCTTGATAATGGAGAAATTATTGAAACTGATTTGGTTATTCTTTCAACAGGAGTAAAAGCAAATAGCATGATTGCTGAAGGAAGCGGAATTGAAATAAATAGAGCAATTGTTGTAAATGAACAAATGGAAACATCCGTTTCAAATGTATATGCTTGCGGTGACTGTGCGGAGTTTAAAGGCATAAATTATGCATTGTGGAGCGAAGCAATAGAACAAGGAAAGGTAGCAGGAATAAATGCCGTGGGCGGTCAAAGTGTTTATAATAACATAATACCGTCTACTACATTGAATGCATTCGGCACCAAAGTATTTTCCATAGGTGATGTTGGCTCTGATTCGTCGAAGGAATACAAGACATATGAGTATACGGATGGAAATAATTATAAGAAGTTATACTTTGTAAATGATGTTTTTTCAGGAGGAATTTTGATTGGTGATACTATCAAGACTGTTGAATTAATAGATGGTTTGGAAAAAGGTAAAAAAATGAATGAAATGATAGATAAATTTAAGTAATAAAATTATATTTTTAATATATGATAATGCATGGCTATATACATTATAGTTGTGCTTTTTTTTATTTTTGGAGACACGTTATGACAAAATATTTTTAAAATGTCACTTATAATTGATAACATAGCTGTTTTAGGGAGAATATTTCGATAAGCAGTTTAGGGGGTGGAGATGGTTTATTATGTTGAATATGTCTTCGCTGAAAATTTTATTGTTGATTTTATCTTGTTGTTTATCACAGGTAAACTTCTTAAGAAAAGTATTATTTACAAAAGATTAATCGCTGCTTCTTCAGTTGGCGCTTTATACGTTATATTAACAGCATATATTGGCAAGGATTTTATGACATATTTTATCGTGAAATTCAGTGTTTCAGTACTTATGCTTATGATCGCTTTTGACTGTAAAGGGATTATTGTTAATATTAGAATCATAATTTGTTTTTATATTACTTCCTTGTTAATGGTGGGAGTTATTACCGGATTATATTATTTTACTTATAATAGAATTACTGTAATTGTAATTATTTTATCGTTTTTTATAGGGTACATTACATTAATTTTCTTTTTTAAGGAAATAAAATCAAAGCAAGGAAAAAGTAATTATATAAGAACTGTGACTATAAGGATGTCAGATAAAAGTAAATCAATTAAAGCATTTATTGATACAGGAAATGAGCTTACCGAGCCTTTGACCGGAAAGCCTGTAATCGTTGTAAATATTGGATGTATAAAAAGTGTTTTAGGTGATGCGCTATATAACAGTGTCTTAAGCTATTACAAAAATGAAAAAAGCTATGAGGAAATGTTAAATAATTACAGCAATATTAATCTGAAGATAATAAGGTTTAATACAATCAGTTCAACTGGCGAAATGATGGTATGTATCACACCTGATGATATTGAAGTAAAGAATAATGCCAATAAAATAATAACAGCAGATGCAGTTATCGGATTATATCCAAAAAAAATCAGTCAAAAGGAGGATTACGACGCTTTATTGTTTAATAAAATACTTGAATGGGAGTTGGAACAAAATAATGAGCTTGTTAATGTATGTTAATAAATTTTTTAGAAATTTATTTAACTTTATAATAGATAAGCTGGGACTTGCAGAGAATATTTTTTACATAGGTGGAAGCGACACACTTCCTGCACCATTGTCCCAGGAAGAAGAAAAAGAAATTATTAATAAATTAAAGGATTCGGATGAAGCAAAGACAATCTTAATTGAGCATAACTTAAGATTGGTTGTTTATCTTGCAAAGAAGTTCGAATCAACAGGAATTAATGTGGAAGATTTAATATCAATAGGAACTATTGGACTTATAAAAGCAGTTAATACTTTTAAAGTAGAAAAAAATATTAAGCTTGCTACTTACGCTTCTAAATGCATTGAAAATGAAATATTAATGCATCTGAGGCGTGTGGGAAAAGCAAAAGCAGAAATATCATTAGATGAACCTTTAAATATTGATTGGGATGGCAATGAACTTTTATTATCCGATATTTTAGGTACTGAAGAAGATGTTGTTTTCAAGGATATGGAAAATGAAGTAGATTTAAATCTATTAAACGATTCTATTAAGAAATTAAACAAAAGAGAATATATGATTATGAAATTAAGATTTGGTCTTAACAATTCTAAGAGTTTTACACAAAAGGAAGTGGCAGATATGCTTGGAATTTCCCAATCTTATATATCTCGTCTTGAAAAAAAGATACTTAATCGGCTAAAAAAGGAAATTAATAAAGCAGTATAAAAAGTATTTACCGGGAGATAATTTTTAAGGGGGATAAATTTGTAAAAGGGGAAAAACGGCGATGATAAACAAAGTAGTTATATGTGGCGTTAATACTTCTCAATTGCCTACTATAAAAACATCAGAAATGAGAGGTATGATAAAGAAAATCCAAGAAGGCGACACAGAGCTTCGAGAACAGTTCATACAAGGCAATTTGCGACTTGTGCTCAGCGTTATTCAAAGATTTAACTCTAAAAATGAGCCAGTTGATGATTTGTTTCAAATTGGATGCGTAGGTCTTATAAAGGCAATAGATAATTTTGATTTGTCCTTAGACGTAAAATTTTCTACATATGCTGTACCAATGATTATCGGTGAAATCAGAAGATACCTAAGAGATAATAATTCAATTAGAGTATCAAGATCAATGAAGGATACGGCATATAAAGCATTGCAAATTAGAGAACGACTTACATCAAGCGGTTCCCAGGAGCCAACTATTGCCGAGATAGCAAATGAAATTGGCGTTGATAAGGAAGAAATCATATTTGCTTTAGAATCAATTCAAGAACCTATATCGTTGTTCGAACCTATATATAACGATGGGGGAGATGCACTTTATGTTGTTGATCAGGTTAGAGATGAGAAAAATATAGATGAAAAGTGGATTGAAAAAATTACATTAGAGGATAGTATCAATAATTTGTCAGAAAGAGAAAAGCAAATTGTAGATATGCGTTTTTATAAAGGTAAAACACAGATGGAGGTAGCTGAAGAGATTGGAATTTCGCAAGCTCAAGTATCAAGATTGGAGAAGTCGGCACTTTCACAATTAAAGAAAGGTTTTAGATAATCATAGAATCCTACTCACTGCATTGAGAATGATCGGATACATCATCCTTAATGTAGTGGAGGATTCTTTTTTTATGTAATATTTAGTTAGTGTTGTACATAGTTTATAGTATATTATAATAGGGTGGTGAGCTTCTTGACTAATTATTGGGATTTAATTGAAAAGGATGTTGTTAATATTAAAGATGGAGAAGTAATGGGCAGGTTTGATGATGTAGAAATTGATACTAAAAAAGGAAAAATTATAGCATTTTATATAGAAGAAGCAAGCAGATTTATGGGGATGCTTGGAAAGTCCAAAGCAAGAAGAATTAAGTGGGAAGAAATATTGAAGATAGGACTTGATGTAATAATTGTAAATGTGGATGATGATGTAAATAATAAAGCAATAAAGGATATGTTGGATTAAGCCAACATATCCTTTATTGTTTGTTTAGCAAATTTTTCAGCCTCTAAAATTGTTTCTATAGAATCAATTCTTTCTGCTGAGTGTTTTAACATTACTTGTTCATTTATGTTTCCTATATCAAGGAAACTAATTTTTTTATTTAAAAACAAATCCACGCACATTTCATTTGAAGCGTTTAATACTGCCGGCATAGTACCGCCTGTCTTTAAAGCATCAAAAGCTAATCTAAGGCATTTGAAAACTTCTATATCAGGTTTTTCAAAAGTTAAATTTCCTATTTCAGTAAGCGATAAGCTTTTATAACAGTTTTTAACACGTCGAGGATAAAACAATGCAAATTGTATTGGTACCCTCATGTCGGGAAGCCCAAGTTGTGCAATGGTTGAATGATCAACAAATTCAACTCCTGAATGAATTATGCTTTGAGGGTGGACAAGAACTTCTATTTGTTCCGGCTCAACATTAAACAAAAACTTTGCCTCAATAACTTCTAATCCTTTATTCATTAAAGTTGCAGAATCAACAGTGATTTTTTTCCCCATTGACCAATTTGGATGCTTTAATGCATCATCAATAGTTACTGTTTCTAAAAATTTTGTACCTTTACCCCTAAAAGGACCACCGGAAGCAGTTAACAATATTTTATTTATTAACTTATAATCATTTGACATTAAACATTGATAAATGGCGCTATGTTCACTGTCTATAGGTATTATTTGTGAATTATATTCTTTCGCTAAATTCATTATATAGCTTCCGCCGGTAACCAATGTTTCTTTATTAGCTAAAGCAATTTTTTTATGTTTTTTAATAGCTGAAACTGTTGGCTTCAATCCTATCATACCGGATATTGCTGTTACAATTATTTCGCTTTTTTCAAATTCTGCTGCATGAATAAGACCTTCCATACCATAGGCTATTTCTGTCTTGCAGAACTGTGGGAGCATTTTTTTTAATATAAGTGCTTTTTCCTCATTCATCACACAGCAAAACTCTGGTTTAAATTCAATTATTTGTTCTTTTAGCAGATCTATATTGTTATTTCCTGTAATTGCACATACTTTTATTTCATCAGAATGTTCTCTAACGACATCTAAAGTTTGTGTTCCGATGGAACCGGTTGAACCAAGTATACTTATGTATTTCATGGGTACTCCTTGTTGTTTTTTATATATTTTATCATATTTATTGTGTATTGCAATTAGTTCTTTGTAATATGTCCGTATATGTTTTATTATAAAAAACACTTGTAATAATTCTGAGAACAGTATATTATATAATATTATAACTAAATGTGGAATTAAAGACTGCGGAGGAATTATGTTTAATAATTATGAAAGCACCAGAAACTCGAAATTAAAGACAACTGCTTCAAAGGCGATTTTAAAAGGAATCGCTGAAGATGGCGGTTTATTTGTTTTAAGGGATGTTGATAAATATATTAATATTGAGGATATGTTAGGCAAAGACTACAAGGAAATTGCAGAAATGGTAATTGGATTAATGCTAAATGATTTTCCTAAGGATAAAATTAAGGAATGTGTTAACAATGCATATACAAATAAATTTAGCAAAAATGAAATCACTCCTGTAGTAAAAGTCGGAAATTCGTTTGTTACTGAACTGTTCCATGGGCCTACATCAGCATTTAAAGATGTGGCACTTTCTATACTTCCTCATTTGATGATAGCATCATATGAAATGAATGATAAAGATGGAAAAGTAATTATTCTCACTGCAACCTCCGGAGATACCGGTAAAGCTGCTTTGGAAGGCTTTAAGGACGTTAAAGGAACTTTAATAGCAGTTTTCTATC
>JAEZGU010000237.1 GCA_023416855.1 Bacillota bacterium | reverse complement strand
GTAGAATTCTGGTTCAAAAATATGGCGACATCTTGGATGGAAAAAGAACATGGCAAAATGAATTATCCAGGTCAAATGTAATTCCAACGTTGCCTGATGCAGTTGCCGGAGATATTACATCAGCAATGCCTTACAGAACTATGACAAACATAATAAACTTCATTGAAGCATTAAATACAGTGGTACCTGGCTTTGCCTCAACAGAAACATTGCTTTATGGACCAGAAGTTAAATTTTACAGCAATAAGGTTGAAATTAGTCTTGACTTTGAAACCAGTATAAAAAATTTATACTGCCTGGGAGATGCCAGTGGATGGACAAGAGGACTCATGATGGCTTCCCTCATGGGAGTGAGGATGGGACAAATTTTAAGTAATAAAAAATAAAATACCTAATATATTATACTATTAATGTTGCCAAAGATATTTCAAAACAACATCAGATTAATCATAGGGGGAAGATAATTTGGAATGGTATAACAAAGGTAAAAAAGAAGTATTAAATGAACTCAAAACAAATTTAAGCAGTGGACTAAGTAACAAAGAAGCAGCAGAAAGATTAGAAATATACGGTAAAAATGAATTAGAAGCTCAAACAAAAAAAAGTTTTATTTCAAAGCTCATAGCTCAATTTGCAGATTTTTTAATCGTTATTTTATTAATAGCTGCAGGTATTTCAGCTTTTGTTGGTGAACGGGAGGATGCGTTTGTTATCCTTGCAATAGTTATAATTAATGCGATTCTCGGGATTTATCAGGAAGGTAAGGCTGAAAAGTCAGTTGAAGCATTGCAAAAGCTAAGCGCACCTAATGCTAAGGTTATAAGAGAAGGAAATCTTCTTACACTGCCTGCTTCAGAAATCGTTCCTGGAGATGTAGTGGTTTTAGAAGCAGGAGATATTATTCCTGCGGATATAAGACTATTGGAAAGCTCAAACATGAAGGTTGAGGAAGCATCCTTAACAGGAGAATCTGTTCCTGTAGAAAAGGATGCAAAATCTCAAATTGTTGGCTCTGTTGGAATTGGGGACAGGCATAATATGGGGTTTTCAAGCACAATAGTAACCTATGGCAGAGGCAAAGGTGTTGTGATAGGGACAGGCCATAATACTGAAATAGGAAACATAGCTACAAAAATTCAATCCTACGATGATGAAGAAACTCCGCTGCAGACTAAACTTAATCAATTGGGCAAAGTATTGGGAACTTTAACAATTTTGATTTGCATTATAGTCTTTGTACTTGGATATCTGCAGGGAAGACAGGTTTTAAAGATGCTGTTAACATCCATAAGCCTGGCAGTAGCTGCAATACCTGAAGGTCTTCCTGCAATAGTAACAATAGTTTTATCAATTGGTATGAATAGAATGGCAGGCAAAAATGCCATAGTGAAAAAATTATTGGCAGTTGAAACATTAGGAGCAACATCTGTAATATGCTCTGATAAGACTGGAACCTTGACGCAAAATGAAATGACTGTAGTAAAGGCATTTGTTGACGATAAAATACTGGATGTTGAAGGCGGCGGATATGATCCTTTTGGAGATGTTAAGCTTGACGGTAAAAAAATAAACATAAATTCGCTTCCTAATTTAAGAAATTTAGTTTCCATTGGATCGCTTGCAAATGATGCACAGCTTAGCAATGCTTCAGGCAGCTATAAAATAATAGGAGATCCTACTGAAGGAGCAATCATTACTTTTACAGGTAAATTGGGACAAACAGCTGAACAGCTCAACATGATTTATCCAAGGATTGAAGAGCTTCCATTTGATTCAGCAAGAAAGATGATGACAACATTCCATTCTAATTATATTAATGGTAAAATTGTTTCATTTACAAAGGGAGCACCTGACATAGTGATCAGCAAATGCACAAAAATGGCTTTAAATGGCAAGATTGTGGATTTCACTAAGGAATTGAAGGATAAGGTTTTGGCAGTGAACACTAAATTTGCCCGTTCAGCCTTAAGGGTGCTTTCCATGGCATACAATGTATGGAATGAGGTTCCCCAGCATCCATCCTTTGAACTGGTTGAAAATGATATGATATTTGTTGGCTTGGTTGGAATGATTGACCCAGCAAGACCAGAGGTAAAGGAATCAATCAAGCTTTGCAAACAAGCAGGAATAGAAACCGTTATGATAACCGGTGACTACAAGGAAACTGCATATGCAATTTCAAAGGATTTAGGTATGGTTGAATCAGAGTCTCAAGCAATAATGGGTGAGGAGCTGGACAAATATTCAGATAAGGAATTAAGAGAGGTTGTAAAGAAAACAAAGGTTTATGCAAGGGTTTCACCTGAGCATAAAGTAAAAATAGTTACAGCACTAAAAGAAAATGGACAAATTACCTCTATGACAGGTGACGGTGTCAATGATGCACTGGCATTAAAGAAAGCTGATATAGGGGTAGCAATGGGAATTACAGGCACGGATGTTGCAAAAAATACTGCAGAAGTTATTTTAACTGACGACAATTTTGCAACAATTGTTAATGCTGTGGAAGAAGGAAGAATAATTTTCAGTAATATCAAGAAGTTTGTTTTCTTCTTGTTAAGCTGCAATATAGGAGAAATTCTACTTGTGTTTGTAAGCATATTGATTGGATGGGAGGTACCATTGGTACCTATTCAGCTACTATGGCTGAATTTAGTTACTGACAGCTTCCCTGCCATGGCATTGGGAGTTGAAAATGCAGAACCGGGAATAATGAGCCAGGCGCCACGAGATACTAAGGAGCCTATTTTGGATAAAAGCATGATGGGTGGAATTGTATTCCAGGCAATAGCCATTGCATTTGCGTCACTTTTGTCTTATTTTTGGGCAGCAGGTATGTATGGTATTGGACATGGTTTGGTTCATGTAAGAACTGTTGTTTTTACAACATTGATTACAGCAGAGCTTTTTAGAGCATTTTCTTCTAGGTCTCAGGATTATACATTGTTTAAAATAGGGCTCTTTTCTAATGTGAGAATGATACAAGCAGTCCTGGTGTCATTTTTGCTGACAGTAGCAGTTATTTATGTTCCTGTATTAAATGAGATATTCGATGTTATGCCCCTTACATTGCATGACTGGGAAATAGTGTTGACATATTCATTCATTCCAATGCTAGTTGGTGAATTGTACAAGGATTTATTTAAAAATGGTCGAAAATAATATGTAGGAGGGCTCTGTGCCCTCCTGATTACTTTAAGTCAAAAAGAACCGTACCTAATAGTTGGGTGAACTCTTTTATCTTATTCATGCTTATACCGCTGTAGTTTAATGAAAAGATGACTTTGTTATTGACTAAGTTTATTACATTTAATAGGATACGTGCTTTTTTTGCATCTTCCATTAATTTATCCTTTTTCTTATAGGTTTTTGCTTCACAAACTATGTGGAGACCGGAATCAGAATTAATTATTTCCAGCTTATCATTGAAGGTGTTTTTTAAGTTGCTAATAAGCAAAGTATTTTTCTTTTTATAAATTCTTTTTATTTTTCGTAGGTGCTTTAACATGTGTCCTTCTTTTATAAAGCTTGCAAGTACTAACTGGTCAATCTTTGAAGTTGATTGAGTGTGCCTGTTTTTTATTGCATTATACTTTGGCAAAAGCTTCTTTGGTATTACCATGAAGCTGATTCTTAAAGCAGGCAGCAGCATTTTAGAAAACGAGCCTAAGTACACGACACAGTCATTTTTATCCAGACCCTGCAGACATGGTATTGGCATGCCACCATATCGAATCATTGCGTCATAATCATCTTCAATAATGAGTCCGTTGTTTTTATCAGCCCATTCTAAAAGTTCCATGCGTTTGTTCACAGGCTTTATTGTGCGAAGTGGATATTGGTGAGAAGGACTTATGTAAATAAGTCTTGCATTACTTTTCCGAAGTTTGTCAACAGGAAAGCCATTGTCTGTAATTTCTATGTGATTTATGTTGAACCTATAATCTTCAAATATGAACTCTGCTTTATTAAATCCAGGCTTTTCTACTGCTACCGTGTCATAATTATCTTTAATTATTCCTATTAGTATACCAAGGAGGTATTGAACTCCAGCTCCTACTATAACCTGTTCGGGAGTTGTGTGCCCACCTCTCATTGTATTTACAAAATTGGCAATCTCGTCTCGGAGTGATTTTTCCCCTTGAATAGAGCCACTGCTGTAAATATTAACAGATTCTTGAGATATTACCCTAATGTATAGCCTTTTCCATGTGGAAGAATCAAAGCTTTCCTTGTCAACTCCATCATTAATATATTCTGTGTCTACATGCTGACTTATGGTGTTTTTATGTGTTTCTCTGTTAATTTCAAAATTATAATCACTTAAGTCACAGACAAAATATCCCCTTTTGGGGGAATTTTCAATATATCCTTCTGCAACAAGCTGACTGTAAGCATATTCAATTGTTGTCTTACTTAATTTAAGAGAAGAAGATGCTTCTCTGATGGAAGGAAGCTTTGAATCAGGCTTCAATAAACCAGATGTTATTTCAGTCTTTATATATTCATATAATTGTATGTAAAGAGCTTTGT
>JAEZGU010000235.1 GCA_023416855.1 Bacillota bacterium | reverse complement strand
TCGCAATACCGGTCGCCCTGTTTTATAACAGGACATACTCTGCAAAAATTCCCTGATTTCATTGTAAAATCAGCAACCTTTTGCGTCATCGCATGTGGCAAGCTTTATAATAATATACCAATTTATCGCATAAATCAAGTATTATTTTAACTTTTTTACAATTGTTACGAAATCTTAATTTCTACATTCTCAATTTAGTTTTTTATCAACTTTAATTCCTAATTTTTTCATCTTATAATATAACGTCTGCCTTGGAATTTTTAATATTTCAGATGTTTTTGATACATTGAAATCATTTTGCCTCAAAGATTGACTTATTATTCTATGTTCATGTTCATTCATCATTTTTTCAAGAGATTCATAAACATTTAGAGGATTTTCTTCTTCTCTATTGCTTCTCTTAAAAATATTTGCACCTTTATAGTTATTATCAACATACTTAGGTAAATCTTCTATTGTTATAACATCACTTTTTTCAATCATATTTACTGCATGCTCAATAGAATGTCTCAATTCTCTAATATTACCGGGCCAATTATAACTATGAAAGAATTCCATAACTTCATTGGTAAAACCCTTAATATTTTTGTTTAATTCCTTGTTAAATTCATTTAAAAAATAGTATGCAAGAATCTCCAAATCCTCTTTTCTCTCTCTAAGTGGCAAAAGGTTAAAGTTTATAACATTTAATCTATAAAACAAATCACTTCTTAAACTTCCTTCTTCTATTGCTTCATAAGGATTTTTATTCAATGCAGTTATTATCCTTACATCAATATAGCGAGTTTTATTTTCACCGACTCTTCTAATTTGTCCTTCTTGAAGTACTCTTAGAAGTTTTGCTTGTAGCATTATATCCATTGAATTTATTTCATCTAAAAATAATGTTCCTCCATCTGCTGCCTCAATAAGTCCCTTAGAATCCTTAGCTCCGGTAAAACTGCCCAATACTGTACCAAACAACATACTTTCCAATAGAGTGCCTGGAATAGCGGCACAATTTTGCGCTATAAATGGGCTATTACATCTTTGACTCAAATTATGAATACTCTGAACTATCAATTCTTTACCTGTACCTGTTTCTCCATAAACTAACACCGGAGACTTGCTGTCTGCTATTTTTACGATTTTTTGCTTAATATCCTTAACAAACTTTCCTACTCCCACAATATCATCAATTGTGTAGTGAGCTTTATCTATTATGTTTCCTTTCTGCTTCTTTTTATATTGATTAATATTTCTATACTGGTGGATATCAGAAAATATTTCAATGGCTCCTACAATTTCACCATTTTCATAAATAGGTAGTGTATTTGATAAAATAGTTACAAGCTTACCAAGATAATTATAATAGTTTTGAACATAGTTCTTTATTACTTCTCCTGTTCTCAATGCTCTCATTATAGTGCTTGTCTCCTCTGTAAGCTTTGGGAATATCTCAAGCATATGCTTACCTATGGCGTTTTCTACATTTAATCCTGCTAAATCATTAGCAGACTGATTATAAAAAATAACATATCCTTTTTTGTCTACAATAAACAAACCGCTTGATATATTTTCAGAAATAAGTTTTAAAATGTTATTGTAATCCATTTAAATCACCTACCGTTTTTAATAAGGTATATTATATCACACATCCTAAAAAAAACATATAATTTTTAGGTTTACACTTTACAAAAAACCACCATCCATTGCTCAATGGATGATGGTAAATTATGATACATTTTTATGTTAATGCGCTTTGTCAGCTTCTATTCTTTTAGCGTTGATTTCTCTCCAAAGTTCAACATCAACACCTTTCCAAGAAAGCTTATCCGGATCATAATAAGGATCTTGTCCTGCTTTCATTTGCTCAACATAGTCTTTATACAAAGCTATACATTTTGGGAATAATAAAATAACAATTAACATATTGACCCATGTTGTCGTTCCAAGTGCAAGATCTGATAGATTCCAAGCAGTTCCGGACTCAATTATACCCCAACAGAACACAAGTAAAGGCATACCAAATTGCATGGTCTTTGTTATTGCCTTTCTAATTTTTTGCTGCTCTGGTTTTTGGAATAAATATAATGCTGCGGTTTCTGCTTCATAGTAATAGCTGATTAAGCATGTAAAAGAGAATAATAATAGCATAACAGCAATAAATATATTACCAAATCCGCCTAAAACTGTAGTAGCAGCAGCCTGAACATATACAACACCACCAGTAACTCCTTCAGCAATACCACTACCATTGTAGCCACCGGCTGTATTAAAGGTATCTGTTAAAAGAATCAAAAAACCTGAACATGTACATACGATAACTGTATCTAACCATACACCTGCAGCGTTAGACAAGCCTTGCTTAACAGGATGACTGGTTTCAGCTGCAGCCGCTGTTGGTGTAGCCTCACCCATACCTGATGCAGAAGAGAATGTACCTCTCTTAACACCTTGTTGAATAGCAGCACCTATTGTAGCACCAAAAACAGCGTTTAATCCAAATGCTGATGTTATTATGTTAGAAATCAATGAAGGTACTTTTGTAATATTCATAGCAACTACTATAAAAGTTACAGCCATATATACTACTGTCATAAAAGGAACTATCATGGAAGCTACGGAGCTGATACGTTTTATACCTCCAAAAACTGTTATAAAAAGTAATATTGCAACAACAGCAGATGTAACAGCCATTGGAACACCTGTTGCCTCACGAAATGCATCAGATATTGTATAAGTAGCAGCAGCAGGCATAAATAAAGCACAGGCCACTCCAAATACAACAGCCATAAATGTACCGTATGCTTTCCAGCCAAGACCACGCTCTGCACAATATGCACCACCACCACGATATGCACCGTCTACACGAATTTTATAAAGCTGACCAAGTGTACATTCGGCAAAGCAAACTGCAGAGTTAGTCATACCTATAAGAATCATCCAAAACAGCGCACCTGGACCACCCATATAAATTGCAACTGCAACACCTGCTATATTACCTGTACCGATACGCATAGCCATAGTTGTACAGAAAGATGCAAAAGAAGAAATACCTGATTCTGATTCGCCTTTTTCTATAATACGACTCCACATATCTTTAAAACGTACAAATTGAAAAAAATTCAATCTTACAGTAAAGTAAATACCTGCACCTGCGATTAGCACAAGCATACCTACACCCCATATGTAACCGTTTGCCCAATCAACAAAATTGTTTAAAAAATTCAACATATTACTCCTCCATAAATAATTTTTATTATTTCTGAAACACTAACTTAAATAGTATTAATGCAAATGTTGTGCCAATTTCAGTCATTATTAAACGCAAAAAATTTAAATGCATTTCTTTGTAAAAAACATGACAAAGTAACAAAACATATAAATACATTACTTTAATTTTACGTTTGAATAAAAGAAAAGCATAATTATATACACTAAATTTTCTTACATATGTGCAAGTAAGATTACAATTGTACAATATTTCATACAAAAAATAGCTTTCTCATGAAAGCTATTTTTTAATCTATTTATAAATTATTTTATAATAGAAGTAACAACGCCTGAACCAACTGTTCTTCCGCCTTCTCTGATAGCGAATCTTAATCCTTCTTCGATAGCGATTGGGTGGATTAACTCAACTATAAATCTTGAGTTATCTCCAG
>JAEZGU010000221.1 GCA_023416855.1 Bacillota bacterium | reverse complement strand
AATAAATAAAGGCCATTTTCTTCGATTTTATCAGTAAAATACTTGAAAGCACTTTCTCCATTAGAATATTCACGAACATTATCCATTAATTCGCTTCTAACAAAACGTGATTGGGATTTTCTCCTACTATCATTTATTTTTTTTAACTGCTCATAATCATTTAAAGATTTAAGTTGAAATTCAGAATACTTTGAATGCAAATATTCATCGAAAAGCTCTTCTCTTTTTAAATCAATACCTTCATTGAGGTTTCGAACATTTAGTATATAATCAAACACATCATCACTTGTAATAATACAGCTTTTTTCAGGTATACAATTCCCTTGAGTTTTCATATCACACATATTAACATAATCAACAAAAAAATTAGATTTATTATATATGGAATCCCGTTTTATTCCTGCTTTCTCAGCAATGACATTTAATGCAGTTGTTTTTCCTGAACCATTCCCACCATAAAAAATAGTAATTGGTTCAAAATCTATTTTTTCAAAGCTGTTTTTTGATAATATTTTAAATGGATAAAACGAATCGTAGCACGTTCTTCTAATACTCATAAAAAAATTGAATTCTAAATCTTCATTTGGAAATTTAAAAGCTTTCAAAAACATCATAGTTTTTCCTATTCTCATATATTTAACTGATTGATTATGTACCTTTTATTATATTTGATTAAATAATTTTATACCAATTATCTTTAAAGTGCAAACACTGAAAAAAAAATAAAGATAAAAATCGATTGCTATTGATTTTTATGTTGATACATTTGTTAAATATGATAAAATACAAATAATAAGACTAATTAACGCAGGAGAAAATATGAAACCAACTTTATATAATGATTCATTTTTAAAAATATCTGAAGAAAAAAGAAACAATATTCTACAAGTAGCAATATCAGAGTTTGCTGAACACGGTCTTAAAAGTTCTAACATAAATGTTATAGCAAAAAAATCAGGTATAAGCATAGGTTCCATGTATTCATATTTTAACAGCAAAGAAGATTTATTTTCTTTAGCTGTATGCCATGCTGTTGAAACACTTAAATTAGTTCTTGATGATATAATTAAGGAAAATGACGAACTAATAATCATAATAGAAAAAATTATTAGAGCAATTCAATTAAATTCAAGGAATAATATGAGTTTAACAAGGTTATACAATCAGATGACTGTAGAAAACCGTACAGATTTAAGCTCTCAAATTGTGTCTGAAATTGAAAGCATATCCGCTGCACTATATACAACTCTTATAGAAAAAGCACAAAAAGAAAAAATCATGCGCGGTGATATAAATCCTAAACTCTTTGCATTTTTTTTAGATAATCTTTTTATGTCACTTCAATTCTCCTATTCTTGCAATTATTATATTGAAAGATTTAAAATATTTGCCGGAAACGATATTTTTGAAAATGATGATGAAGTTGTTAATGAGCTTTTGAAATTCATTAAAAGTGCTTTTTTAACAAGTTCTGCTTCTTGACTTTTTGTATAAAAATGGTATATTTAAGTTATAGTATTAATGAGTGAGTGCTCACTCTATTGTAGGAGGTCCCTATGGATAATAAATATGCAATAACACAATACTTGGACGCAAAGAAAATAACACAGCAATTAGACGAACTTATCAAGAAACCAATTTACACTATTCGCCAAGATGCCTTAGAAATATATGAAAAAGAATATTTTGATAATAAATGTTCTAAATCAAAAGAGATGATCAATGAAGCAAAAAAAATCATTCCAGGTGGCGTTCAACATAATCTTGCATTTAACCATCCTTTCCCCTTAGTTTTTGAAAAAGCACAAGACTGCTATCTTTATGATATCGATGGCAACCGTTACTATGATTTTCTTCAAGCTGGTGGCCCAACGGTGCTTGGCAGCAATCCTTCTGTTGTAAGGGAAAAGGTTTTTCAGTTGCTCAATGAGTGTGGTCCATCAACCGGGCTTTTCCATGAATATGAGTATAAGCTTGCTAAGAAAATTTCCGACTCAATGCCATCAGTAGAAATGTTTAGAATGCTTGGTTCCGGCACTGAAGCCTGTATGGGAGCAATTCGTGTAGCTCGCCTTGCCACAAAAAAGAAAAATATTTTAAAAATGGGTGGTGCATATCACGGTTGGAGCGATCAATTAGCATATGGCATTAGAATACCCGGCTCTAAGTGGACACAAGCAAGCGGTGTTCCAAGATATATTTTTAAAAATACTCAAGAGTTTTTCCCTAATGATTTGAATGATTTGGAAAGAAAATTAAAATTTAATCAACTTCGAGGTGGAACTGCAGCAGTGTTTATTGAGCCTGTTGGACCGGAAAGCGGAACAAGACCTGTAGATTATGAGTTTAACAAAGGTGTAGAAAGCTTATGTAAAAAATACGGCGCGCTTTTAGTTTTTGATGAGGTTGTTACTGGCTTTAGATTAGGTATGGGCGGTGCTCAAGGATATTTTGGAGTGTCTCCTGATCTTACTATATTTGGTAAAGTAGTTGCAGGTGGATATCCCGGTGCCGGCGGACTTGGTGGTAATAAAGAAATAATGAAATACTTGTCAGCCGGAATAAGCGGAGAAGCAAAGCACAAAAAAGCTTTAGTTGGAGGTACAATGGCTGCAACTCCTTTAAGCTGTGTTGCCGGGTACTACACTTTATGCGAAATAGAAAAACAAAATGCACCCCAGAAAGCAGGAATGTTTGCAGATAAATTAATAACCGGGCTTAAAGAGATCATAGATAAATACAATCTTCCTTTTGTTGCATTTAACCAAGGTTCCATATGTCATCTTGAAACAGTTGGTACAATGCATTTTGCTATTGATTGGTCAAAGCCTTGGCAAATACCGGATATATTAAATCAAACTTCTATAAGAAAACGTGAAATGGAACATATGGGAGCTGCATACATGGCAGAAGGTATAGTTTCTTTAGCTGGAAGCAGACTTTATACAAGCGCAGCATACCAAGATGAAATGCTTCCTGACATATTAACTCGTTTTGAACGTGTATTTCAAACAATTGAAATGAAAAAGAATTGAGGGATAGTATGAAAGCCGAAGATGCAAAAAAATTAGTTGTAAAAGCCGGAATTAAATTAGTGCAATCAGGGCTTATTGCAAGAACCTGGGGCAATGTTAGCTGTCGTATAGACAGTGAAACCTTTGCTATCACTCCAAGCGGTAGAGATTATATGTCTTTGTCTCCTGAGGATATTGTAGAGGTTAAAATAAGCGATTTAAGCTATAGTGGCTCAATAAAACCTTCATCCGAAAAAGGAATCCACAAGGAAGTATATGAACGTTTCCCTCACATTAACTTTGTTATACACACCCATCAAGAAAATGCTTCTGCGATTTCTGCAGCAGGTATTGATGAAATTCCTATTAGATATGAAGATTATAAAAAAGATTCTTCATTTTCAGAAAAAATATTGTGCTCTGAATATGCTTTACCGGGAACTAAAGCACTGCGCAAAAATGTTGCTACAACACTAAACAAAACAAAATCTAATGCAATAGTTTTAAAGCATCACGGAGCTTTATGTTATGGTAAAGATTATGAGAGTACTTTTATAACAGCTCATCAATTAGAAGATATATGTTTAAACTATATAAATGAAAAAGGTGGAAATTTATCCGTTTCAAATAAAAAAAACGAAAATGCTCTCCCCCATCAGTTAATTGACATAAAAAATAGTGTAATCGAAAAAAAAGGCGGATATGTTTTATTTTGCAATGATGCTGAAGTATTAATGTGTTCTAAAATGAATACGCCACTGCTCCCCTATCTTGACGACTTTGCACAAATTGTAGGACTTAAATCAAAAGTGTGCAATATTGATATACAGAGTATTCTCAAAGCACTTAACCACTCCTCTGCTGTTCTAATAAATAATATCGGTGCATTATGCTGGGGAATAAATAAAGAAGATGCAGAAGCAGTAAATATGATATTAAGGAAAAACTCTAAAGCATACTTAACCGCTAAACTGTTTAACAATCTGCGCCCTATAAATCCAATTGAAAGTGCATTAATGAGACTTGTATATCTTAAAAAATATTCAAAATTATCCGAAAAAAAATAAGGAGAATGTTATGTCTATTTATATAATCGCCTATGATATTGGAACCACCGGTGTTAAGACATGCTTATTTGAAATCTCCAATAAAATAACTCTAATCCAAAGCGCTATGGAAGGATATGACTTAATTGTTTTAGAAAACGGCGGTGTAGAGCAAGACCCTGAACATTGGTGGAAAGCAATGTGCCATACTACTGAAATAGTGATGAATAGTTCAAACATAAAAAAAGAAAACATTTCAGGAATATCATTTTGCGCACAAATGCAAGCTGTTGTAATGATCGATAAAAATGGAATTCCCATAAGAAGAGCAATGAGCTATATGGACAATCGTGCTGAAGAAGAAATGAAAAAAGGCATTATGTCAGGTTTTAAAGTAGCAGGACTTAATGCATACAAACTACTTAAATCAATACTAATCAGTGGTGCAGTATCTGCCAGTGTAAAAGACCCTGTATGGAAATATAAATGGGTTGAAAACAATGAGCCTGAAATATTTTCTAAACTTTTCAAATGGCTTGATGTAAAGGACTTCCTTGTTTCAAAGGCCTGTGGTGAATTCCTAATGTCAGAAGACAGCGCTTTTGCTACTCTACTTTACGATACAAGAAAGGGTAAAAAACAATTTAGCCAAGAATTATGTAATCTGATGGGAGTGAATATAAATCATTTGCCCAATGTATGCAAAAGCACAGACAAAGTTGGGACTTTAACCGAAAAAACAGCTAAAGAGCTGTGTTTAACCCCTAATATACCTGTATTTTCAGGTGGTGGAGATGCTTCACTTATAGGAATCGGTGCAGGAGCAGTTGAAGAAGGTGAAGCTCACATATATATGGGTACTTCAGGATGGGTATCAGTTGTTGTAAAAAAGCAAAAGCTTGATATAAAAAATATGATTGCGTCCATTGTTGGAGCTAATCCTAATTTTTATTATTATTTTGCTGAGCTTGAAACTGCCGGAAAATGCCTTGAATGGGTTAAAGATCATCTTGCATTGGATGAAATAGGATTATTTTTAGAAGGAAAAGAGGTTTGGAAAGATTCTGAGAGTAAATATAAAGACTTGTATGATTTTATGATGGATAGTGTAAAAGATGTTCCGGCTGGTAGCAATGGAGTTATTTTTACGCCATGGCTTCACGGCAACAGATGCCCCTTTGAAGATCATAATGCTCGCGGAATGTTTTTTAATATAGGGCTTGAAACCGGCAAGACAGAAATGATACACTCAGTTATAGAGGGAATTTGCTATCATTTGAGATGGCAGCTTGAAGCCATAGAAACTAATGTTAAAACAAAACCTGTAATAAAGTTAGTCGGAGGCGGTGCTTTATCACCCCTTACTTGTCAAATACTATCTGATATGTTAGGCAGAGAAATTGAAACGGTAAACAATCCTCAAGATGTCGGTGCTGTAGGAGCAGCAATAACAGCTGCAGTTGGACTTGGAGTAATTGATAGTATAGTTTCATCAAAGGAACTAATTTCTCCAAACAGAAAATATGTACCCAATATAAATAACACTGAAGTTTATAATAAATTCTTCCCAGTATTTAAATCGCTTTATAAAAATAACAAAAAGGCTTTTCATACATTGAACAATTAGCATAAATAAAAGGATATATATATGAATATCAAGGACATAGTTGCAAATCAAAAAAAATATTATTTATCAGGAGCTACTCGTTCTTTAAATTTTAGAAAAAATGCTCTTATGAAGCTTAAGGAAGCAATAAAAAATTATGAGCACTTAATTGAAGCTGCTATGAAAAATGATCTTAACAAAACTCCTTTTGAAACCTATATAACAGAAACAGGAATAGTTTTAGAAGAAATTAAATTTCACCTAAAGCATATTAGCCGTTGGGCAAAAGATAGTCCGGTAAAAACACCCATCACTCAGTTTCATTCAAAAAGCTTTATATCCGCGGAGCCTTACGGTGTTGTTTTAATTATGTCACCATGGAACTACCCTCTGCAGCTTTGTATGACACCTCTTATAGGAGCTATTTCTGCAGGAAACTGTGCAATTATAAAACCTTCAGCATATGCTCCCAATACAAGTAAAGTAATCTCAGAAATAATATCAAAGACATTTCCTCCCGAATACATAACAGTTGTAGAAGGAGGAAGAGAACAAAATTCTGCACTACTAAAAGAAAAGTTTGATTATATATTTTTCACAGGTAGTGTAGAAATCGGAAAAATTGTCATGAAATCAGCTTCTGAAAATCTAACACCCATAACTCTTGAGTTAGGTGGAAAAAGTCCTGTAATTGTTGATGAATCAGCCAATATTAAGCTTGCTGCCAAAAGGATTGCTTTTGGCAAAGTGATAAATGCCGGACAAACATGTGTTGCTCCTGATTATCTTTTAATACACAAAAGTGTAAAATCTATTTTTCTTGAAGAATACAAAAAAGCCATTGATAGCTTCTTCGTTAATGATGATTATTCAAATATGCCTGTTATTATAAATGAAAAACATTATAATCGACTAATTCAGCTTTTGCAAAATGAAAAAATATATATGGGTGGAAAAACAAACAAAGAAAGATGTTTTATTGAGCCAACTGTGCTCACAGATGTAAAATTTGATTCACCCATAATGCAGGAAGAAATTTTCGGTCCAATACTTCCTGTAATTTGCTATGCAAACTTAGAGGAATGTATTGAATTTATAATCAATAGACCAAAACCTCTTGCACTTTATCTTTTCACTGAAAACAAAGAAATCGAGAATAAAATTCTCGGCGCATGTTCTTTTGGCGGAGGGTGCATTAACGACACACTTATTCATGTAGCAACACCACACATGGGATTTGGAGGTGTTGGTGGTTCTGGTATGGGAAGATATCATGGTAAGCTAAGCTTTGATACATTCACAAATTATAGAAGTATAGTCAAAAAGTCAACATGGATTGACCTGCCTTTGAGATATCATCCATACATAGAAAAAAAATTAAAATTGGTTCGTTATTTATTAAAATAGCCATAATTTAATTATCTGCCTTAATTATCTAAATCCAATGTACTTAAACGCACAACATAAACCGGCTCATTTTTATTATAATATATTACAACATTATGATTGCGCTCCATACTTAATTGATTATCATTAAGTGAAGTCATTTGCAAAAACACATCTACACTGCCAGTATCATCAACCAATTTAGCACTTAAATACTTATCTCTATTAGGCATTAAATAGTTTGAGTCAATATTAGCTAATTGATCTGGGGCAACTTTATTTTCTTTTATGTTTTTTATATGTCCTTTTACAACAAAGTGTTTTATGGTATCTAAATTATTTTCATTTGGTACTTCTTCCCTTGCTAAATTTTCCATTTCAGCTACCGTACCTTCATATATTTTTATACTTTGAGCTTCAGCATTACTTTTCCACAACTCATTTGTTGTACTTAAATAATCCTCATATAACTCATCAGGGATAATCATCATGGATATTGTAGATAATGTACCAATACCTCTTCTTACTATTAAGTGAGCATTGCCTACTCTATTATTCCAATAAGAGCCGTTATTATAGTTTTCTCCTTGGAGATAATAATCAAGCACTTTATTTAATTCCTTGTCCAATTGCTTTTTATTCCCATAAAATATGCCTGCAAGCTCAAATTGCTTTGACAGCTCATTATGGAAAAAATCATTAACCTGTTCGGAAGATAGTGTCTTTGGAAAGTGCCAAATTAAGTTTAGATTCCTATGATTATTTCTGACTTGAGAAGTGATTCCAAACATTAAGTTATCAAACATTAAGTCATCATAATATTTTAAAGTTGTATCATTTCTTATGGTATCTTTTAAAGACGTTCCATGTGTAGATTCATCTATAGTGCTGCTGTCTTCTACATACATATCTATTCCTTGTTCTGTTAACACATTTTCTATATCTTCTGAACTTAAAGGAAATTGATATTCTTGTTCATTTGTGCGATTAATGCTTAATCTGAAAATTATGATAATTATTAATATAACTATGGCTGCCATACTAATCCAAGGAGATGCTTTTTTGTTATTTAATTTATTCATTACTTCCCCCTCTACTATTTATTATACTTTCTCTTATAATATAATTATATAATATTTACCATATTATTGCAAACTCAGTTAGAAGCAACTTCAGTTGGGTATAATAAATTTCAAATGTTTTAACAAGGAGATTTTTCATGAAAACAGAAGGTTCACTTTTCAATAAGATATCATCAATATACGGACTATTTTTTAATATTCAGACAAAACATTTTACAAATATTTTTAGTACTATAAAAAACGAATTGGATTTATCAATATATGAAAATATAATTGATATTGGTTGTGGCACAGGAGCATTGTGCAATGTCCTTTATGAAATGGGTTTATATGTAACCGGAATTGATCCTGCTAAAGGAATGATTGAAATATCAAAGAACAAAGCTAAATATAAAGAAATAAAATTCATAGAAGCAAATGTACTAACCGGACTTCCCTTTGAAGACAAAAGTTTTGATGTTTCCATATCTTCCTTTGTAGCTCACGGTCTTAATAAACATGAACGGCAAAAAATGTATGAAGAAATGAAAAGAATAACTAAACATATTGTAATTATATATGACTATAGCCAGCATCGTGGATTAGTAACTGATATAGCTGAATGGTTAGAAGGTGGTGATTATTTTAATTTTATTAAAACAATTGAACAAGAAATGAACGAAAAATTTATTGATGTGAAAATAGTTAAAGCCAATATACGTTCAAACTTATATGTTGCTAAATTATGATTTTATAATATGTTTTGTTTGCTTTTAGTAAATGTTTAAGTTAAAATATTATTTGTTGATTAGATTAAATTAGGTTAGGTGAAGAATGGAAATTTGGGATATATATGATGTTGATAGAAATAAAACAGATGAGGTAATGACTCGTGGAGAAGATTTTAAAGAAAACTGCTACCATTTAGTTGTACATATTTGTATTTTTAACTCAAAGGGTGAAATGCTTATTCAGCAGAGACAACCTTTCAAAAAAGGTTGGTCTAACATGTGGGATGTTACTGTAGGTGGAAGTGCAATAAAAGGTGATAACAGTCAAAAAGCAGCTGAAAGAGAATTGTTTGAGGAGATCGGATTAAAAATAGATTTGACAAACATCCGACCGCATCTAACCGTTAACTTTAACAAGGGTTTTGATGATTATTATCTAATTGAACAAGATATAGACATAAATAAACTAACACTACAATATGAAGAAGTACAGAAAGTTAAATGGGCTTCTATGGAAGAAATATTTTCTATGATAGATGATGGTCAATTTATACCATATTATAAAAGCTTATTGCAATTTCTTTTTGATAATCGAAAACAATACGGCTCAATAATCTTAACTAAATAAAAAGTTCAGGTTCCTGCCTAACAGAGCTATATTTGTTAATAAACTCAATAAGAAACTTTTTATGCAAGTCATAGCTAATATCTTTTGCATTAACAGGACATTTTTTAATGCATCTGCAGCACCTTATACATTTGTAGATATCAATATTTTTGTTATTTAATTTATCTATAGCACCCATGGGACAATTAACAGAACATATACCACAGTTAATGCATTTGTTATCTGTATCTATCATAACCGGCTCATATACCATACCTTTTCTATATGGATAATTACCTTTTATATTTAACTTATGTGAAAATGTATTAATTTCATTTAATTTTTCTCTAATATTTACGCCAAATTTATAAGCGATGCTTAAATCACAGTCATCTGGCCTACCTGTTGCTAATTTTTCAGTATATGAATGCTCACCGATGAAAGCACCACCTGCTACGCCTATAAAACCGTTACCTTCAAATATATCTTTCAATTCTAATAGGGCATCATCATACGCACGATTTCCGTAAACTACAATGAAAACCGCAAAAGTATTGTTTCCATGAATTTTTGATATAAAATAATTTGATAAAAATTCAGGCACTCTACCTGCATATACAGGTACACCAATGATCACTAAATCGTCTTCATTGAATTTTAAATTTTTTATTCTATTATGAGGCATAGTGATATTGTATTCTATAGCATCTTTGTTTAATCCCTTTGCAATATATTTTATTACTTTTGCAGTAGTTTCTGTAGCACTGAAATACAATAAATTTAGATTCAATTTTTCCATATTCAAACATCCACTCCTCGAAACACCAAGAGCCGTCCCCTATGGTTTCATTTATTGCTCTATTATTTTAATTTCTGAACCGGTTGCATATATTATCTTATTGTCTATAGTATAACGGCAGGTTACGGTTATATTGTCTCCAATATTAATATCCGGTCCACCTCTATTGTTTTCATATAATTGAATTTCAACTAAACCATCCTTACTTATATAACCATATGTCAATAAATCCTTTTCTCTCATTTTAATATTATTTAAGGTTAAAATAACTGCTTTGTCTCTTAGTTTTATATCTGTAATACAACCTTGGATAATAAAATTCTTGCCACTTGTATCCATCATATTACGATCTATATTAAAATCTTCTGCTTTTTCTACAATCGCACCTGTTTCTGTTATATTACATATGAAACTATGATGAACCTCAAGGATGTCATTTTTAATTGGTCTTTTTGATAATAATACAAACTGATTTACATTAACTACTACACCCATATTATAATCATATTCATCAGAAGAGAATAAGAATATCTTATTCAAACTATTTTTATTAATATAATAATAATCACTATATTTTATAGCAGAATTTTCATCAATTTTATCTACTGATACAATTATAAAGTCATTTCTATTATCAATTGAACGTACAACTTTCCCATCATTTAGAATAAATAAGTTTTTGTATTCTTCATCAGCTTCAGCTACTTTTACATCAACCGTTGCACCATTTTCTGTTATTTTACATATCAAATCATGACTGACTTCAGAATTTCTTGTTGTCATGTTAAATCCATCGGTTGATAATATGAACTCATTTTCATTTTCTTTTGATTTAACTGTATAATCATATCTGTCTGAAGTAAGTAAGTGAATTTTTACCGGTGACTTTTTATTAATATAGTAATAGTCAGTGGAAATATGCTCATAATTTTCTTTATGTTTTGTAACAGCGACTACCACAAAATCATCATCTTTGCACTCATATCCCAAATACTGATTTTCTTCCACCTTAAACATGCCTTTATAATTTTCTTGTAATGAAATAATTTCGGTAATAACTTCTCCTGGTCCTACACCCATTCCATGGTTATAAATCAAACCATAACCGGAAGTTTTGAACTTTCCCCTTCCAAACAAAGAATGGTTGGTTAACATATCAAATAAATCATTGGTTTTTGAAAACCAAACTGAGAATATATTTTTCTCGCCATAAATTGTTGGAAAGTTCTTCTCATACTCTTTATCAATATATATTTCACCCGTTGGACCGAATACTTCATTTTCAAATGGATCAACTTTATAATATCCTTCACATTCTATTTCGCCTGCAAATCTTACAACTATGCCTCCCAAATCGGTCTTGTTTACGTAGCTTACTATTAAACCACACACTCTGTCC
>JAEZGU010000216.1 GCA_023416855.1 Bacillota bacterium | reverse complement strand
TAATTTTGTCATGAATGGCAAGTCCGTATCTGTAACAGCAACTTATTCGATAAACGATACTAACTATTTGCAGCTTCGAGCTATCGCAGCTATGTTGAACGGCACAGTATTTATTTTTACAGACGCTCGATTGATTGACGGTGATATAAACTACATTCAACTTCGTGAGTTTGCGCAGAAGCTTTCAGGCACTGCCTCACAGTTTAATGTATTTTGGGACAATGCATCTAAACAGGCAGTAATACAACCTGGTATGGCTTATACCGGAAATGCGCCACAAAGCGGTGACACAACACCTGTTGGAAAAGGGGGAATCACAAGGACAATAAACTTAGACAATTTGCTTACACTTGAAATCTCCAACAGTTATGCATATGCACGCGTTCTTGGTTACGACCCTGCAGGAGCTAATATTATAAATTTTATTGTAGTTTCTGAGGGAGCAGAGGTAAAATGCACAAGATATGTTCCTCCATATGACACTTCTGAGTGGCAGCAAGCTGAGTATATGATTTCACCTTATACAAATATATATTTTGAAAGTGGAGCACTGTGGCCAACAGTATCATACGCTAAAAATTACGATGACCGTGAAAGAGCCAAGATTTCACAAGGAAGCTCTATAATATTATCAAATGGAAATGAATATTCTTTTGATGCTGCTACAGACGATCCTGCTATTACAACAAAATATGGCAATGTTGGAGCTGCTTTTTACGCTTTAAGAATATTTGTAGTTCCTGATGAAGTAGCAGCTAAAATTGGCGGTTCTGCTCCAAAAATATATGATCCAAAGACTACTCTCCAAGAGTATCATGTTCCAAAAGGAGCTGGCTCCTCTCCGGTTACATATATTTCAGACCCAAACGCTCCACTAATATCCAGCGACGGTTGGTATGATCTTTTGTATGACCACATATACGATGTCTTAGGTATAGAAATAAATGCCCAAGGAAACGCGGAGCTAAGAGAATCAACACAGTTTTATGTGGAAAATAAGGGAAAGAATCAAATTACCCTTAGAATGGCTGACGGAAGATATTTGGGAATAGATGGCACTCCTACAAGCGGGGTACAGGCAAAGGCAGTAAGCAGTCCATATATTTGGAATATTTATTTTGAAAACAATGCTGGTTTTTTTGACAATAATAGGTATAGCCTGCGCCCGTCAACCAACACTGGGCTAATGCTCACTGCATCTGGTACTATAACGGATGGAACACCTGTTGTTTTATCAGCACAATCAAAGATGGACGCACCGACTAATGCTGAGTTTACATTTTTTCCTACAGATGCACCTAAAACTGGTGTAGTATGGCTACCGTCCACTTCCACAAGTGATAAGATAAAGGATGACGGTATTTATTATATTAAGTCTTCATAAAGCCCACAGTTTGTTATGGATGTGAATGGTGCAAGCAAAGAAAATGGAGCAAAACTTATTATTTATAAGAATAACGGTGGTAATAATCAGAAGTTCAGGATTACCAAAGTGAAAGATAATCAATACACTATTAAGAGTGTTCATTCCGATAAATGGCTGAAAAGCGGCGGAACAAAGGGATCAGTGTTAACTCAATCTGATTCTGTAAATGACAACAGTGCCATAAACTTTAAAATAATAGAACAAGCAAATGGAACCTACAGAATCATGGATAGCACAGGATTATATTTAGGTATTTCAGGTGGTAAAATAGAGAATGGCACAAATATTATTCTGTGGACTGAGGCATCAGACAATAGTCAAACATATATATTAGAAAATGTTAAATAAAATAGAGACAGGGGAAAGTTAAATAATAATATTTAATAAAAATGGAAGTTACTAAAGAATATCCTTTGGTCATGCAATATTAATATTGCATGACTTTTTAGTTAAAAGGAATACCCAATTTAACAAATTATTACATTTATGAAAATTAGTTCTATTATTATTTTGACCATAATGGGAAATAATAGATATGTATAAAAAATAGGGGTTGGTATTGGAGGATGTATATGAATAATTTTATAACAATTATTTTAGTATTTATGTTAATGATATTTTCGTCATGTGCTAAAAATGATAATAATATTAAGAATATGGATTTAAGTAATAACAGTAATAATAGTGAAAATTATGATATAAGCAATGATGTTGAAAATGATGATGAAATCGAAGATTTACAAACAATAGAAGCTGAAGAAGTGATTGAACAAAATAATGTCAAAATTGTATATCCAAATGGTGATACGTATGAAGGTGAAATGAAAAATGGAATGATGGATGGGCATGGCATATACACATATGCAAACGGTGATGTGTACGAAGGGGATTTTAAAGAAAATATGATGCATGGTCATGGTAAAATTAAATCACCTAATATATTTACATATGAAGGTGAAATGAAAAATGGAATTATGGATGGATATGGTATATACACATATGCAAATGGTGATGTATATGAAGGAGAATTTAAGGAAAATGTTCAGCATGGACACGGCAAATTTACGGTACCAAATCAATATGTATATGAAGGCGAATTCAAGGATGATTTTATTAATGGTCATGGTGTAACTACATATGCAAACGGTGATAAATATGAAGTAAATTTTGTAAATGGAAAAAAGGAGGGTATTGGAACATATACTTTTGCAAATGGAAATAAGTATGTGGGTCACTTTAAAGGTGGAAAGAAAGAAGGCTCCGGAGCTTTGCATTATTTAGATGGAAGTATTGAAGAAGGAAGATGGGAAAATGATAATTTAATAGATACAAATAAAAATAACTTAGAAGACAACAATTTGGAAGATAATCAAGAAGTAGATTTTTTCATCAATTAAATAGATAATAAAATAGAGCAAATTGATGCGAGTATTGCAAAAATTTGCTCTATTTTTTATTTAAATTAAATCGAAAGGTCTAATTCAGCTGCTCATTTAAAGTGTTAAAATTCTCTACTTCTTTATAAAATGTTTTTCTTGCTAAAAGACTTAATAGAATCGGTACTATAAGTAATGCAATAGTTAAATATACTATACTGAAAACTGAAGATTTAGCTAATATCGCACCACCAATTGCGCTTCCAAATACTATTCCAAAGTTGAAGGTACTGGATTGTAATGATGTAGCAACATCCTTACCGGTTTCTACTTGTCTTGTTACTGCTGTTTGGAAAATAGTAACAAGTGCACCAAAGGAAATACCCCACATTAAGAATGTAATATGAGAAATAATGAACATTCCTTTAAAACCAATGAACATGAACATACTTGCAAGTGCTAAAATTAACATAAAAGCTGTAAGTTGTCCAAGGTGACTATCAACAAATTTTCCTGCTATTACAACAGATATTAAAGTACCTATACCAAAGATAATTGAAGCAATTTTGATTCCTCCACTTAGATTGATGTATTCTACAAGTGGTGATATATAAGTGTATAAACCGTAATGTGCCATAATAGTTAATAATGTAACTACTAAACAAATAACAACTGATTTGTTTTTAACAATTGTGAATGGTGAATTTGATTTAGTTCTTTTTTCTCCGGGAACAGATGGTAAATAGATTTGCCCTATTATTGTTATGGCAAAGATTATTGCTGATAAAACTCCAAATTCAATTCTCCATCCTAACTCTGTACCTATTGATGTCATTATAGGTAAACCAATTCCAAGCCCAAGAGTGCTTCCTGCCATAGTTACAGCAATTGCTCTACCATGCAGATTAGAAGGAACTAATTTCATTGCATAAGCTGAAGCCATTGGCCATAATATTCCTGCTGAGATACCTCCTGCAAGTCTTGCTACTGCTATTAAATAATATGAACTTGAAAATGCTATTAGTAGATTTGAAACTCCAAATATTATTAATATTATCATTAATAGTTTTTTTCTGTTTATTGTCATAGTTAAAGTTATCAAAGGTATTGTTCCAACTGCAGATGCAATTGCATAAATACTTACCAATAAGCCAATAGCAGAATAAGATACTCCTAATCCATTACTCATTTCAGGTAATATACCAGATGGTACTAACTCGGACAATATACCCATAAAAGTAACGCTTGACAAAATCAATAAATGTAACCACGGGAATCTTTCATTTTGATTTTCCATATTTCCTCCATGTTACCCAAGATATATATGGGCTTTTATGATATTTTTTTCACTATTTATTTCATTTCCATCTTATTAGTAAAACAAGATGTTATCAATGTGCAAAGTATACAAACTTTACACCTTGTTGTTGGATTATTTTAACCAAACCTATTTATAAATGTTTGGTGTTTTGTCCAATGACTATATTAATGGAAAAGGTTAAAATAATATCAATCATTATTTATTTCGGTTTAAATAGCAGCTAAGTCTGCTTACAATTAAAATTATTATGGAGGATATTATGAAAAAATTTACGAATGCAGTTATTTATGGTCATAATGGTGCAAGTGAGATTTTAGTGAATAACGGTGTTATCAAGGCTATCGGTAAAGATCTTGGACCTGCTGATGAAGTTATTGATTTAGGTGGAAAAATGGTTACAGCTCCTTATGTAGATCCACATTTACATTTAGATTATGTTTATACATTATCTGAAATGGGACAAGATGGTGCTGGTTCAGGAACGCTTTTTGAAGCTATTGAAATGTGGCCAAAATTCAAAGAGACTTTAACGGTAGATAGCGTTAAAAAACTTGCTCTTAAGGGAATAATAGATGAAGTTTCCCAAGGTGTACAACATATTCGTACACATATAGATGTTACAGACCCAACCTTTACAGGCCTAAAAGCCATGTTGGAACTTAGAGAAGAATTAAAGGATAAAGTTGAAATCCAAATTATAGCATTCCCACAACAAGGAATGTACACATATAAGGGTGGACGTGAATTAGTAGAAGAAGCTCTTAAGATGGGTGCTGATGTTGTTGGAGGAATTCCACATTATGAGCCAGCTAGAGAATTTGGTGAGAAATCAGTTCACGAAGCAGTTAAACTTGCTTTGAAATCTGATAAGCTTATAGATGTACACTGTGACGAGACTGATGATCCTCAATCACGTTTTGTTGAGTTATTAAATGCACTTGTTCTTATGGAAGATTACGGTTCAAGAACTACAGCAAGCCATACTTGCTCATTTGGTTCAGCGGATAATTCATACGCATATAGAATGTTAGACTTGTTCAAAAAAAGCAAGATGAACTTTATTTGTCCTCCAACTGAAAATGCATATTTGCAAGGTCGTCAGGACACATATCCTAAACGCCGTGGATTAACAAGAGTAAAAGAATTCTTAGAATATGGAATTAACGTTGCATTTGCACAAGATTCAATAAATGACCCATGGTATCCAATGGGTAATGGAAATATGATGAATATTCTTGACAATGGAATTCACTTAGCTCAAATCATGTCACCATCAGATATAGAGACAAATTTAAACTTAATCACATATAATGGAGCTCGTTGCTTAAATATCCAAGATAGATACGGATTAGACGTAGGCAAAGATGCAAACTTCATTGTTCTTGATGGAGACAGTTCATTCGATGTAATAAGAAATCGTGCAGGTGTTCTTGCTTCAGTAAGAAAGGGAGAATATTTATTCAAACAAAAACCGGTAGAATATGATGTTAAATTAGATTTAGGCGTAAAATATTAATATAAACAATTTTATCCACCAGTATTTTTTTCTGGTGGATATTTTTTTGTTCATATTTATTAACTCAGGTGTTTAAAATAATTTGATTTTATTAACCCTCCATTATATAATCAATATTAGATTGGAGGTGTTTTTACATATGCATTGTTATGAATTGTTAAAGATCCCATCATTTAAAAATATAAAACTCGTAGCAGGTGAAACAGGCTTGGATCGCAAAATATCTTGGGTTTATGTTTTGCAAACATCATCCGTTGAAAACTGGGTGTATGGTGGGGAAATATTATTTGTAATGAACACAGAAGATATATGCAAGATTTTAGAAGATGCAGTTTTACACCAAATATCTTGTGCTGTTGTTTTAAAAAACAAACAAAATGAATCAATTTTGAATGATGAAGCAATTGATTTTGCTAACAAAGAAAATTTCCCATTATTTGAAATGGATTACAATATTAAAATTTTAGATGTTACAAGAGAAATAAGTACGTATATTATACACAAGCAAGAGAAAATAGATTATTTGAATTATTTCTTTTACAATATTTTGATATCTGAAGAACTTAAAAAGAAGGATATTGAAGAATTTGCGTTGCATTATGGTTTTCATAGCGAACAGGTATTTTTTATAGCCACAATGCAGTGTAAAGATACATCTAAGCTTGATAGCATTAAGACCTTGTTACATATGTATATTGAAAATAAAGATGTTCGTTTTTTTTCTATTGTTTTAAATTCAAGGTTGATAATATTAGCATCAACTTTATCAAACAGCATAGTCAAGGCTAAAAATTTGCTTAAGGCATCTTTTCCTATGTTAAATGAGAAGTTTTCAGATCTGAGCATGGGAATAGGAAACATATGCAATTCCCTACATGATGTTAAATATAGCTATATGAAATCTATTAAGGCTATGGCTTTATGTACAAGCGAAAAGGGGATAATAGATTATGAAGAGCTTGGCTTTTCTCGATTGCTCTTAAATACAATAGATGAAGAGGAATTAGAAAATTATGCAAAGCATATTTTAGGTAAAGTTAGAGAGTATGATGAAAAAAACAACGCTGCCTTTATAAAAACTATGGAAGCATATATACTATGTAATGGTAATATTAACAAAGCTTCTGCACAATTATATATTCATAGAAATACATGTATTTATCGTATTGCAAAAATAAAAGAATTGTTTAATATAGATTTAGATGACGCATATGTTAGAGCAGATATTCTAAACGCTTTATCCATTTATGGTTATTTGGAACAATTAAACCATTACGAGTAGACACAATTTAAAATAAACCAAAAACGAATTAACAACAAAATTATTTGACCTTATGATAATTTTGTTTTAAAATAATATTAACTTGATAATATTTATAGGTGCCTATTAAGGAGAATAGGGAAACCGGTGAAAATCCGGTACGTACCCAACACTGTAAAGATTAGTCCTTTGCTATACCACTGGCTTTGCTGGGAAGGAGTATTAGGATGATGAGTCTGAGTCAGGAGACCTGCCTATGAATAGATGATGAAGTATCGGTGATGAAGGTAAAGTCCCGACCATAATTTTTTATTATGGCGGGACTTTTTATTTTTAATTTTATTTTAGGAGGAACTAATAATGAGCAAAGAAAGTCCAAACAATTTAAACATCAAAAATTTAAGTGAGAAGGAATCAGAATTATTATTAAATGAAATTATAATGGGTATAAAAGAACCTAATATAGTTTCATCCAATGAAATGCAGAAGAAGCTTGATAGTAAGTTAAAACCGATTAGAAGCTTAGGTGTATTAGAGGATATTGCTGTTCAGTTAGCAGGTATACAGCATACATTGTATCCAAAAATTAATGGA
>JAEZGU010000313.1 GCA_023416855.1 Bacillota bacterium | reverse complement strand
AGCTAATAGTAGCTCTAAAATTGGCTAAAGCTAATGCTGAAAGTATATTGCAAATGCTTAAGGAAATGAAAAATAAATATTAAACCCTCCATTTTAACACCAGACTTTTATTTGGTGTTATTCTTTTTTTATGAACAAAAGGAGGGAAATAAATGAATGATGTAATTAAGGTAGAGAGTCTTTCAAAATCATATGGTGGATTAAAAGCTATTGATAATTTTAGTTTTTCTGTCAAAGGTGGAATGGTGTTTGGTTTATTAGGTGCAAATGGAGCTGGAAAAACGACCACCATTGAATGTGTGTTAGGTACTAAAAAGGCTGATAGTGGGAACATATCAATACTTGGTCTAAATCCAGCTATAAATCGTAAAGAATTATTTGAACAGGTAGGTGTACAGTTTCAAGAGGCTAATTATCAGGAAAATATAAAGGTAGGTGAGCTTTGCGAGACAACAGCTTCTTTGTATAAAAATCCATCTGATTGGAGAAAACTACTTACTGAATTTGGTATTATGGATAAGTATTATACACTTGTTAAGGAGCTTTCTGGAGGACAAAAGCAACGTCTTTTTATTGTTCTTGCACTAATACCAAATCCTAAGCTTGTGTTTTTAGATGAGATTACAACAGGACTTGATGTACGAGCTAGAAGAGATGTTTGGCAGGTTCTATTAAAATTAAAGCAAGATGGACTTACAATTATGCTTACATCTCACTTTATGGATGAGGTAGAGGTTTTATGTGATGAAATTTGTATACTTAAAAAAGGTAAACCTATTTTTTATGGAACTGTAGCTGAAGCTGTTTCTAAAAGCCCATTTGATAAGTTTGAGGATGCTTATATGTGGTTTACTGATGAGGAGGAAATGAAAGATGAAAGCCTATAAAACTATGTTAAAAACGGAGTTGAAATTATCGTTACGAGGTATGGATATGCCAATATTTGCAGTAATTGTACCAATTATTGTATTGGTTGTACTTGGTGTTATATATGGTAGTAAGCCAGCATTTGAGGGAGCAGGCTATACCTTTATCCAACAATCATATGGTGCTTTGGTGACTATTGCAATTAGTGCTGGTGGTGTAATGGGGCTACCATTAGTTATATCTGACTATCGAAGTAAGCAAATACTTAAAAGATTTAAGGTTACGCCTATTAGTCCTGTAACAATACTGATTGTAGAAATAACAATGTATTTCTTGTATGCGTTAACCTCTTTAATTACTTTGTTTGCTGTAGCTTCAATATTCTTCGGATTTAGAATGAATGGCAATATTCTATATTTTATTTTAGGATGGATGATGGTATTAATTACAATGTTTAGTATAGGAATAATGGTTGGAGGAATTGCGAAAAACTCAAAGATTGCTGGAATAATAGCAAGTGCATTATATTTTCCAATGTTGATTTTCTCAGGAGCTACATTGCCTTACGAAGTAATGCCAAAAGCAATGCAAAATATCGTTGACATTTTGCCGCTAACTCAGGGAATAAAGATACTTAAGTCAACAGCTCTAGGACTTCCAGTTGATAATATTTTTTTACCAATTATCATAATGATACTAATAACACTTACTTGTTCCTTTGTGGCAATTCGCTTTTTTAGATGGGAATAATTATAGGCAAATTTGACAATTCTAATAAATAAATTTTGTACATTTATGAAAGGGACAGTAATAAACTGTCCCTATTGAAACTTATATAATCTAACAGGATGGAAACCATCCTATTTTTATATATGGAATTGTAAATTCAACAATACCTGTTGAGTATGGTGCTATGTCATATTGCTGATAGTATATGGTTATACCCTTAGGTGACATGTAAAAGCTGTGGGGATTAAAATTCTTTACAATTAGGCTTTTATAGTTGTCAAAGTAAATATAGGGATTTTCTTTTAAATTTTCTTCAGCTTGTGATATGATTTCTTGTATAATCATATGGAAGTAATCTATATTATAATTAAATAAATTATCTATGAATATTGCATATAACAAAAAAATCACTTTATGGAGGATTTATTATGAATTGGATAAATTTGTTTGAATGTATGTGTTATATTTGATGAAGGGATTTGTGTACAATGTATGCATGATGGTTCTTATGATGATGAACCAGCAACAACAAAATTAATGCACAAATATGCTAAAGAAAATGGGTACGAGCTTAATATAACAGATAAAAGATTTCATCATGAAATTTATATAAGTGACCCTATAAAATGTCAAACAAATAAATTAAAGACAGTTATAAGACATCCGATTAAAAAAGTATTATAGCAATAAGTATTAAATAAAAATTGGAATAAATTAGAAAATATATTATAATTAGATTATTATAATATATTTTTTTGTTATGAAATTTATTAAAAAGGAGTAGGGAATGAAAACATTATTAATTGAAAAGGGACACGTTATAGATCCTAAAAACAAGATAGATTATATAGCAAATATTTTTATTAAGGATGGTAAAATAGATTGTATAACTGATGAGTTTATTGAAGCAGATGAAGTAATTAATGCTGATGGGAAAACAGTATGTCCTGGAT
>JAEZGU010000310.1 GCA_023416855.1 Bacillota bacterium | reverse complement strand
CCATAAGAGCAATTAATTATATCCCGTATATCCATAAAACCCTGTTTCCTGGAGTACTTGATATTTGAGAGCTTAATATCCGATTCCTTCATACCGGTAAAGTCATTATCTGATTCTATCCTCGTATTCTCTCTTATCACCCTTCCTATGGTTTCCACTGTCAGACTGCCATTCCATTTCATTTTTTCATTCCTTAGTAACTTTACTGCTTTAGTTCCACTGTTTCCGATTCCCTCTGAATTAACAAATGTGGTATTAGATAAACAGGAAAACAGCATCGTTACCATCCAAACCCCTAATAATATTAAGCTTATAATGGAAATTTTTTTATATAAAATTTTTCTTATCTCATATTTCAAAATCTGCAATTTCATTCACCTCGCCAAAATAGTATATAAACAGATCTTCTAAAGCAGGCTCTACTTGTATGGCTGATGTCGAAGGCTTTGACTCTGAAATTATTCTGAGTTCAACCTTATCACCAAAGTTCTTTTCATTACTCAATAAATATGTAGAACGTAAACTTTCAGCCTCTCTTAAATCTGTTATGCAAGTCCATGTTTTGCCTCTCACTTCAGATAGCAATTTTTCTATATCTCCTTGTGCAATTATACATCCGTCTTTCATAATTAATATTTCTTTTGCTATTGATTCCAAATCCGAAACAATATGTGTAGACAATAAGACAATTCGATCCTCAGCAATCCTGCTAATGAGCGCCCGAAACCTGATTCGTTCCTTAGGATCAAGTCCGGCTGTAGGTTCATCCAATATTAAAAGCTTCGGGTCATTTAAAAGTGCCTGGGCTATCCCAAGCCTCCTCTTCATTCCACCGGAAAAAGTTTTTATTTTCTTTTTTCTGACTTTTGTTAATGAAACAATTTCCAAGAATTCATTTACACGTTTCTTTGCAATTAAAGGCTTTAAGCCTTTTAATGCTGCTATATATAGCAGGTAATCCTTTGCTGAAAATTCCGGATAATATCCAAATTCCTGTGGCAGGTAGCCAATAATTCTTCGGAATCTTCCATCCATTTCCCGAATATCTTCTTCATCATACTTTATAGTTCCACTTGAAGGTGTAACCAGAGTACAAATCATCCTCATGAGAGTTGTTTTTCCTGCACCATTTGCACCAAGTAGACCGTAAACACCTTTTTGCAACGAAAAGCTCACATTATTAACAGCTGTAACTTCTTTAAAGTTTTTGCATAGATCATTTACTTGTAATATCAATCGCTCACCTCCAAATAACTTCTGCTGGATTTTACTATTTTTTTTACCGAGAAAATAAGATATCCAAAAGAAAGTGCTAAAAGTACATACCATATTCTTAGCTGCAATAATTCATATACATGGTAATCTTTGACCAATAGATACCAGAAAGCAGCTCCGCTGCTGCAGGCACCAACAGCAAGAATTTTTGAAAACATAACACTTCTGCTGCCCAATAAGGAAAAGCAGATACAGCAATTGAAATTAAACGGCACGAAAAAATAGATTACTGCCTCATACATTGAAAATCCACTTGTCTTAATTGTTATTATTGTTAACATAGTTGCTAATATCAAATCCAACATTCCCACCAACAATAATCTGGAAAGGTATACCTTTCGTAAATCAAAGTATGTTGTATTCTCAACTTCATATTTACCAGTGGATATATTTTTCCATAGCTCAGGGATTGAAAAAACAATCAATAATGGGGCATATATGGCACAATAACTAATTTTTTTACTGCTCATATCAATGCTCATAAAACTTAATCCAAAAGCTGCCGCAAAAAAAACAATAATTTGTGTCACCCAATATGTTTTACTTAAAGATAACATTTGCTGAAACAGGAACTCCCACCTGCTCAAAGGTGCCATTAGCATTTGTGTGCGATATTTCTTTTTGGCAGCTTCAATTGTCTGTATCAGCTTTTCTTCATCATAAGCTGGAATTTCCTTATCTAAATGAATATTCATAAAAATCCTCCTTAGCAATATTTTTTCCAAGCATCTTTTTACTCTCCGAAAGCCGGTACTTTATAAGCGAAGTCTTTATACCAAGTATTTCAGAAATTTCTCTTATCTTCAGATTCTGGAAATAGTAGAGCAGGATGACTTCCTTGAACTCCTCCGGAAGCCTTGAAATCTCATATTGAACAGTTACTTTTACAGCAATAGCCTCTTGTGGTTCTATATCAGCCGGTATAGTTTCTTCCAGGTGACAAGCAGACATTCCCCTTTGCCGTTTATATGAATTCTTACAAAAGTTCCCTGCAATAACATAAAGATAGTTTTTTGTTTTCCCCTTATGAATGTAGTTGTTTAAATGTTCAAAAAAGCTGACAAATGTATCTTGTGTCACATCTTCTGCCTGGCATTTATCATTAAGTTTAAAATAACAGTACCTGTAGATTTCACTATAGTATTGAATCACAAAATCATTAACCGCAGTTTCATCGCCCTGCTTCATTCTCCGTATCTGAAACAAGTCCTTGTCCAATATAAGCCTCCTTTTACAGATTTATAAACACTTTTCATTATGTATAACAACTTACAAATATAAAAAGTCAGGATAATTAATACTTTTTCTCAAGTTTTTTAATAAAATACCATGTCTAAATTATTTTGTTAGTATTCAAAAAGCAGGGTTCATCAACCCTGCTCTATTAATTCACATATTAGTTATCCCCGGACATATGTAAAGAAAAGGATTCTGCATCATTTAGGTAATTCCCCATAATCAATAAGTATCCTATCAAATGCGCGGAGGTATTTACCATTATCGGGAGACCTAATCATCATCAAGACAATCTATACTTATCAGTTTTAATTCAACACTATTTTTAAGAGTATATACCATATGTATCAAGCCATCATCATACTTATTAACAATACAAAAGCCAAAGCCTTGGTATAAATTCTTTGCAGGAATATTATTATCTTCCACAAAGAGTTGTATTGCAGCACAATCTTTATAATCACTTACTAATAATTTTCTAATCTGGTTCAATGCTAATTTTGAATAGCCTAAGCCTTGGAATCTCATATCAATTCTGAATCCGCACAGTACACAATTTGTTCTATTATCGGTAAAAGTGAGCCAAAAAAATCCGACAACTTCATTGTCCTCCATAATTACAAAAGGTTCTATCGGTTCTTTATATGGGTCTACATATGCCCTCGCAAGACAGTATGCCACAGGAGCAAGATATTTCTGTTGCTCTTGTTTAAGTTCTATTTGACATGCTTTTTTCCAATTTTCTTTTGCAATTCTTTTCACTTTAATCATTTTCAACTAATACCTTCTGTAATGGATTTTTTATCGATAAGTGAAGGGTATCCACCATCAAAAATTAACTAAGTATAATAATCCTTAGATTTATCTTCTCGTTAAACCAACTAAACCAACAAACTGTCTACTAGATCAACATATCAATATATTTATCCAGCAATTCATATATCCACCCATTAAGTTCCGGAAAGCTATATCCTAAATCATTAGCATATGAAACATCAAGGCTGAATGATTTCTGACCATTATATGGCGCATTTAATCCCTCCGATAATAATATAGCTTTTTTTCCAGTCTTTTTTTCCACATAATAAATTACATCCTGTAAGGATATTGTGCCAATATTATTGCCGTTAATTGGACTACTAAATTTTTGTTCTACTGCCCATGAAAGAAATTCTCCTGCTTCAACAGAATTTATGAAAGATATTTGTTCATGTAAATTATCTATATTCATGGGATTTCCTTTAATAATTTGTTCAACATAAAAGAACAGTCTTCTAGTATAGTCATCTTCACCAATAACATAAGGAAAACGAACGTTTGAAACACCGCACATTCGGCTTGGCGTTTAACTTCATCATAAGGATAATCTTCACGGTAACACCAATTTAAAGGATATGCCATTGAATCAAATTCACTTTCTTTGGTCGAAATGTGTTGATGGATGTATACTGATGCAGAAGATGTCATCACATACCTTCCACATTTTAGACAATCCAATAGATATTTGACATCATAAGAACAATAAGCAAGGTTATCACAAACAACATCAAAATACTTGTTTCCAATAGCTTTGGATAAACTATCTGGATCCATACGTTCAATAGTAATTCTGTTAACTTTTTGTCCAAAATTATCCTTTGCTTTTCCCCTTGTTGCAATTGTTGCAGAATGTCCCTTCCTCAATAGAGAATTGACCAAGTGTACCCCAAAAAAGCGAGTACCACCTAATACTAATACATTCATTTAAGCCTCCGAATATGATTTCTCTAATTATGTAAAACTATTTAACAATAATTTTCTGATAAACCTTTGTTACCTCTTTCCATAAAACCACTTGGGTGAACAATATTTAAGAATGCGCATATACAAAATGCTGTTCCTTATAATGGAAGGATATCCTTACTAGATGTGACAATCTTCATAAGGCATTGCTTACCCCCTGTTTTAATGCTCTCTAGTAATTCAATATCAACTTCACAATCAAAAGCATATTCAAAGATTTGTTTACTATATCCAACTGTGCAATAACACCATGTCTTTGTAGGTAAAATGTCAATACTTTCAAGCATAGGACATGGGCACGAAAAATATTTTGTAAATAAATATCCATCTTCTATGTACCAACCTGCTCCGTGCTCATTCATTTTATTAACAAAATCCTTCATCGAATTGGAGGACTTATATATATTTCTAATGAATACTTTTGATTCGTCTAATTTTCCATTTTCATTGCAAAAACAACCCATTCGTATATTCTTTATTGTGTGTTCTTCAAAATGTTTCTCAAGTTCAGAAGAGACGTATTTTACCCATTCTGCATTCTCGCTGTTGTTTGATGATGGTACTATGTCTATACCATAAGCAATCTTTTCAGCAATATCATGAGTACTATATTTTAAAATATTAGCATAGAGTTTTTTCGCTTCACTATTTTTTAACTTTAACATGCTTAATCTCCTATCATACAAAATAGTACTTACATCAAAATATATAACAATTGTAAAAGATATTCGCATTAAAATTTATTTTTTTTGGGACAACCTTCTTAGCAATTTGATTTACTTGTATTCTGAAACAAGTATTGAATATAAAACTGAATCACGCCATCTATCCCTTACCCATCTATGTTCTCTAATGCAACCTTCATATTTCATTCCTGCTTTCTGCAGCACCTTGATGGAATCAGAATTTCTTGAATCACACAGTGCTTCAATTCTATGAAGCGATAATTCCTTAAATCCAAATGAAATTACTCCTTTTACTGCTTCGGTTGCATAACCTTTTCCCCAATATTCCTTGGATAACCTGTATACTAGTTCACCTTCTTTATGAACATGGTAAGGAGAGTTAAGACCACATTCACCAATAAGCCTGTAATTTGATTTTAGTATTATGGCAAATCGAAAAAATTTTCTTGGTTCTTCTTTTTGAAATTCCAAAAATCGATGAACATAATCATTACTTTGCTCCTATAGTTAGATTCCTTCCAACTAATTCTACATAATGCCTAGGCATATCAGGGCTTACCACATAAACTGGAGAATTATCAATTTGATCTCCAGTATTAGCAATGCAAAAATGAATGCCATCTGTACCAAGATGAGCAAAAACAGTGGAGTTTTGTGGAGTACAGGAGTATGGTGGAAAATCTCTTGTTAATATAAGTCCAATTACGCTCAAGTCTTTTTCTATCTTGTATAATTTATCCAAACTTGTCATTCACAATCCTCCATAGAAAAGATTAGTTCGCATCATGATACAACAGCAATATTAATTGCGTTCAAGAATATCTCTTTGTCCTACCTTCCTTTACTTTGCGCATTGTCCAATATTCCTGTGTCTCGTCTATGTGTTTGCGTCTGAGTTTCTCTTTATCGATTACTTACCTACTTGCCATATAAAAAGAAGCTAAAATGCCTATAATTGTAAGTACAAGCCAGAATATCATAATATTCTTAATTATATATACTTGTTCATCTAATTTTGACAATTTATCAAGTGTTTTCATTGCAATATATTGAGAAAGTTCTTCATCTGATACTTCCTCGGCTTCCTCAGTATAAAATCTAACCTTGCCATTTAAATCTGTTTCAGTTTTGTACTGGCTTTCAATTTCAATTCTATCGTTTTTAGATTTTTTACACTTCTTTAGCATCACTTCATTTTCAGAGTCCGATACATATAAACGGCTTATAGTTAAATTACGTTCATTTAAAAAGTTATTTTTATATTTTTGAATTTTTGTATTCAAAACTTATCCCTCCACACTGATATTCACTCCCATTGTACAGCCATATATTTTAATTATCAACAATAAATGTAAAATAAGTATGAATTTTGTCAGATAATTTCATCTGTTCATATCTCAGGGGTTTGTCCATCTTCGTAATATCTATACTTGAAATCCTATCGTACTTTCTTTATTATTTATTTACTTTAAAGTTTCTCAACTGCAACAAAAACTCTGCAGTCATACATGCTGATATGACTGTTGCTAATCATATTTGTAAACGGTATTACATAAATATCGCCAACCAGTCGATACCCCTGTTCAGACGCAAATTCGACGAGCTGCTTCAGGAGTGTAACTTCCAAATCCCGTCGCGTCCCTTTATAGAGATAAGTTAAATAGTATGCCGATGGCGCCATAGTATAATCTTCAGGATTTTTAGGTATACAATTGCAATAACTGCAAAACCCGCTAATCCCAGGTTGGGTTTCAAGATATAGAGAGCTTTCCGGATAAATGCTTCCAACCGGAAAACCCATGATCTCTGCTGCCCGCTCATTGCAACGCATTACATGTTCGCGGAATTTCAGTTCACGATATTC
>JAEZGU010000195.1 GCA_023416855.1 Bacillota bacterium | reverse complement strand
TTATATATGGGAGCGGGATAGGGGGCTCCGGTGAGAATATAAGTACCATACCTGGTTTCTCAGAGGTCATTGCACAAGATGGTTCAACCGAAACTGTTATAGATGGTGAAGATGTTTATTTAAATATAGCTACATCTGAATTATACCATTGGAGAGTGGTCAGTATAACCCCAAAGGATGAACTCTTTCGCGAGATATATAATATCAGGGATATAACTGTACTTCTCTGCATTGTACTGATACTACTCTCTTTGAGTATATCTACAATAATTGCTACCGGTATTACAAAACCGGTGTTGATGCTTAAAAACTCCATGAAGTTGGTTGAAAATGGGGATTTAAATGTCTCCTCATCTATTTCGGGTGGAGAAATAGGTGAACTAAGTGCCGGTTTTAATAGAATGATAACTGAAACCAGGAACCTAATTAAAAAAATATATGATCAGGAAACTGAAAAAAGAAATGCTGAAATCATCGCCCTACAAGCTCAAATCAGTCCGCATTTTCTATACAATACTCTAAACACTATAAAGTGGATGGCTAAGATACAGGGTTCGAGCGGAATTGTTAATGCATTAGGATCATTGATAGAACTTTTAACCTTTGCTTCGAAAAACAAGGATAATTTGATAAGCATCAAAGAAGAACTTGAGCAACTGAATTATTATATTGACATAATGAATTTACGATTCTGTGACAAATTTTATGTTGATTATCAAATAGAACCGGAAGCACTAAAGTGTATGACTTTAAAGTTTCTTTTGCAACCAATTGTTGAAAATGCTATTATACACGGGTTTGAGGATTTGGCAGATAATTGCATCATTAAAATCTCAATAGTTAAACAGGGCGACAGAATTATTTACGATGTAACTGATAACGGAAAAGGTATGGACCAGGAAACCATAAAAAAAGTACTCTATAGTGAAGAATACAGCTCAAAAAAGAAGTTTAGCAAAATTGGACTTTACAATGTAAATAAAAGAATTAAGCTTGAATTTGGAGAAACCTACGGCGTAGAAATTAGGTCAGAGACTCAAAAATACAGCAGGGTACATGTTGAGATTCCGGCAATTGTAGAAACAGGGGAGGAGCAAAATGAAGATTCTCATAGCTGATGATGAAATGCTCGTAAGGGCTGGACTAAAGTCTTCGAGTAATTGGGAAAGTGAAAACTTCATTATTATTGGTGAAGCAGATAATGGTGAGAAAGCATTAAACATGGTGTCTGAGTTGAAACCTGATATAGTGCTGTTGGATATTAATATGCCTATAATGAATGGAATAGAGGTTTTGAAAGAGCTTAAGAAAAGAAAAGCGGAGTGTAAAGTAATAGTTCTGAGCTGCCATGATGAATTTGAGTATGTAAAAGACGCTATGCGGTATGGAGCGCTGGATTATATACTAAAACATAAAATCGAACCTGAAAGTATTATTAATATACTCAAAGAAGTAAAGCAGACCATCAAAGCAGAAAGTAGAGCAAACGATACTGAATTCATAAGTGCAAAGCCTGACAAAGAACTGGCATATGAAAAGAATGAATTTTTATGTAAGCTGTTAAAAGGATACCAATTTAAGGAGCATGAGTTAGCCAGATCATTAAATACACTTGGACTAAAGCTCAACTGTAAAAACATTATATGCATTTTGTTTGAAGTAGATAGCTATAGTGAAGTTTTAAACAGGTATAACAGCTATGAAAAGGAATTATTTCAACTCTCAATAGAGAACATTTCAAAGGAATTGCTAAGCAATGTAAAGGAAAATGAATTTGTAATAAAAAATGACAATCTCTATGCTATTTTACTCAGTAATAGTCAAGAAGCGAGTGAGCAAACCATTTATCAGAATACTATTTCGTTAATAAAAAGATTTCAAAATACATTTAAAAAGTATTTAAATGTTGAGCTGACCTTTTCTGCAGGTGAAATGTATAATAACCTAAACAATACCGGAATAGCTTTTGACAAAGCATTAATGGCACTTACCCAGAAGTTTTTGTACCCCAATAATTATTATTTTTTAGTAAGTAATATAGATTTCAGAACTCCATTACCTGTTAATTCCCTTGTCAATACTGAAGAAATACTTGGAGAAAATATAAGCTTTGAATGTGCCTTAGATCATTTGATTAGTGCCTTGGAAGGATTAAAGACCAATAAATATGTTGACATAAAAGCACTGAAAACATTTTTGTCACGAATCGTATATACCTTGACCAACAAGTTTTTGGAAGATGAAAGTTCATTTGTTGACGAGGATTTGTGGGAAAATATTAATGATGTAATCAGGTATCTGAAAAATCTTAAGGAAAGGTCTTGCTGTTTGTTAGACCCATCAATTGAATTGAGCAACTACTTGGTAAGGGAGACAGTAACATATATTAATAAAAATTATGAGAAGGATATCAGCCTTAAGCTGCTGAGTGATTATCTCAATGTCAGTGAAAGTTATATAAGCAGGCTGTTTAATAAAGAAATGAACATGACTGTATCCAACTATATTAATATAAAACGTGTCGATAAAGCAAAAGAGCTTTTAAGAAAAACTACGTTAAAAAATTATGAAATCGCTGAAAAGGTAGGGTATAAAAATCATATGCACTATAATAT
>JAEZGU010000169.1 GCA_023416855.1 Bacillota bacterium | reverse complement strand
AGCGGAGGCGCTGCAGTATTGAACGCCAACGCCTACCCTTTTGGTATTGTGAACGTTTCGGGTGGCACGGTAAAGAGCACCAACGAATATGGCAGCGGCGCAATTTATAACGAAGCAATCGGTACCGTAAGCGTTTCGGGCGGTACGGTGGACGGCGGCTTGAGCTATGCAATTTACAACAATAACACAGGAAAAATCACCATCAGCGGCACAGCCATGGTTCACGGCTCAGAGGCTGGAGTTTATCTGAGAGAAGGCACAGCCAGCAAAACCGTGCTGGAAATCACCGGAGGAACTGTGGAAAACTCCGCTACGGGCAATGCGATCAGCAATGCGGGCATAGGTATTGTGCGCATTTCCGGCGGTTTGGTGCGTGCCACAGCCGAAGGGGGCACAGCGATCCGTAATCATTCAACCGGAAAAATTTTAGTCTTAGGCGGCATGATCGAAAATACCGCAGTCGGCAGGGCAATTTATAACACCGGCTGGGGCAGCATTGAAATTGCCGGCGGCACGTTACACGCCGAAAACGGCGAAGCGATCTGTAACGAGGTGTATGGAACAGAAATCCTGATTTCAGGCGGCACAGTGAATGCCACAGTCGGCACGGCGATTGACAACAATTCAGGCTTCGTGCGTATTGTAGGCGGCACAGCCATTATACGGGGTGGCAACATGGCGATGAATACGGAACCGGAGGAGTTGGATCCCTTCCTAAAGATCATGGCAAGCACCTCCGATGCAAACGGCGCGGATGCTTCTGAGATCTCCCGGGATGACATCATCAGCAGAACCATAGAGGAGTATTATGAGAATCGCGTTCAAGCCTATAAATACTTAAGGTTTGAGCCTACCTACACCGTGACCTACCACCCCGGCACAAACGGCACGGGCGATGAAGTATCGGAAAACAAGACGCACGATGTTGCATTCACGCTTAGAGATTCTACTTTTACGCGCTCGGGCTATACGCAAACCGGCTGGGCGACCACGGACGGCGGCGCGAAAGCCTATAACCTTGGCGGCAGCTATACCGCTAACGAAGCCATCAATCTATACCCTGTTTGGACGATCAACACTTACGCCGTGACCTATCGCCCCGGTGCAAACGGCACGGGCGATGAAGTATCGGAAAACAAGACGCACGATGTTGCATTGACGCTAAGAGGCGCTACTTTTACCCGTAGCGGCTATACACAAACAGGCTGGGCGACTGCCGACGGGGGCACAAAAGCCTATGAACTTGGCGGCAGCTATACCGCCAGCGCGGCTATCGATCTGTATCCTGTCTGGACGCCCAACACCTACACCGTGACCTATCGCCCCGGCGCAAACGGTACGGGCAGTCAGGCAATAGATAGCAAGACTCACGACATTGCATTGACACTAAGAGGTTCTACTTTTACGCGCTCGGGCTTTACGCAAACAGGCTGGGCGACTGCCGACGGCGGCACAAAAGCCTATGAGCTTGGCGGCAGCTATACCGCCAACGCGGCCATCGATTTGTACCCTGTCTGGACGCAAAACGCGCTTAACACCTACACAGTGACGCTGCCCACCGGCACGGGCTACAGCGTTATTGCGCAAAGCGGTTATTCTTCACCCGTAGCCCACGGTGGGAGCTTCAGCTTCACCGTTGCTATTGCCAATGGATATCATAAGGGCGAAAGCTTCGCGGTAAAGGCCAACGGTGTGGCGCTCACGGCAAATGTCAGCGGCGTGTATACCATTGCCAACATCATACAAGCGCAAACCGTAACGGTAGAGGGTGTGGAGCAAGATATTCCCACGCCCATGCCCACACCGGTGCCCATGCCCACACCGGTGCCCACGTCCACACCGGTGCCCACGTCCACACCGGCGCCCATGCCCACACCGGTGCCCACGTCCACACCGGCGCCCGGGTCCACACCGGTGCCCACGTCCACACCGGTGCCCGGGTCCACACCGGCGCCCACGCCTATACCGCCTGCCGATACGGTATATAACAATCCCAGCAAACCCGATGCCACCATTTGGCTGACCGGAAGCGGCTTTGCCAGCGATGATCTGCTAATTACGGAAGCCCTCACCAGCGGCAGCGATTACAATACCATACTCAAGCTGGCGGAAGGGAATGATGTCTTCGGGGTATATGAGATCTCTCTGCAAAGCGGCACGAAATCCACCGGCAGCCCCATGCACCTCACGTTTAGCCTGACGGAACAATACGCCGGGCAGGCGTTTACGCTGGTACATAAAAAGGCGGATGGCACCTTCGAATATCTCTATGCCACGGCAGACGCGGACGGCAATGTGATGTTCGGTCCACTGTACGAGCTTTCGCCCTTTATGCTGGTGAAAGGAACACTGCCGGATGATCTGGACGATATCCCGAAGACTGGTGATGATAGCTTGCCATGGATATGGTGGCTGCTGGGCGGCGTCAGCGCGGCGGGGATTGTTGTTGTAACCATGCTGAGCAAAAGAAAAAAGAGGTATTTATATTAATTAGGGCAACACCGCACAGAAGCCAAGAGTGTGGAAATGTGGTAAAATAGGGGCATGGATAAACAAATGACACTGTCCGCGATCAGCGACGAGCTGGCGCAGGTCAGAACTAAGAAAAAAGAAT
>JAEZGU010000130.1 GCA_023416855.1 Bacillota bacterium | reverse complement strand
AAAAATACGAAACAATATAATTATTTCAGTTAAAACAGGCTCAGAACAGTTTTATATTGTAAATGTAGGCGAGATTAGGGACCTGAAGCACTAAAATATCAAAAGCGTGGACCAAAGACAAAATCTGCATGTCATGGGTGTCATGGGTGTCATGGGGACGGGGTTGCTGACATCTTTCATCTTTAAATAATTTAAATACATACGCTAAAGAAAGAGAGTAATTTAATAAACTTCAAATTAGTGTCTTGTCACAGATAGACGCATATGGTATAAATTACCAAAGGGGTGATTTTATGCCAAGAGCTGCAAGAAAAAGGAGTGAAAGTGGAATATATCACATTGTGATGCGAGGAATAAACAGACAAGTAATATTTATTGAAAGAGAAGATTTTTTAAGATTCATTGAAACCATACAAAAATATAAAAACATCTGTGAATATCAACTTTTTTCTTATTGTTTAATGGATAATCATGTACACCTGCTAATAAAAGAGGGTAAAGAACCTTTGGAAACTGTAATGCGTAGACTATGTGGAAGCTTTGTTTTTTGGTATAATAGAAAATATGACAGGATAGGATACTTATTTCAGGATCGTTTTAAAAGTGAACCTATTGAAGATGATGCATATTTTTTGACGGCACTTAGATACGTTTTTCAAAATCCCGTTAAAGCACAAATAGTAAAAAATGTCATAGATTATTCTTGGACAAATTACTATGATTATATAAAAAATATTAGGAAACCAGAAACTGACTTTGTTCTCAATTTTTTTAGTACGTGTAATAGAGAAGAAGCAATAAAAAATTTTATTAAATATATAAATGAGAGTAATGCTGATAAATGTTTGGATTTAGATGAAAGAAGCATGCTAACTGATAACGAGGCACAAAATAGACGGGCATGGGGACGTTTCATTTGTCTGAAGAAAAATATTGCAATGTAGAATGTGGTTCGGAATGAAATTACAATGTTGAATTTAACGCAGCAACGGTATACTAACAAAGCTATTCAAAATTATACAGAAATATTAATAATCATGTTGATATACTTAAAAATTATGGTAATACTGAAAAACAATTAATGAGGAGCATTTATGAAAGAGGCTATTATATTTGATTTAGATGGAACCTTGTGGGATTCTACAGAGGAAGTTGTAAATGCATGGAATGAAGTTTTTAAAAATAATGAAATTAATTATTTATTGACTATAGAAGACATGAAAGGGCTCATGGGAAAGACAATTAAAGAAATAGCTTCAATAATATTACATGAAGTTGAAGAAAATAAAGTTTTGCAAATAATGGATGAATGCTGTAAGTTTGAACTGATATTATTAGAGAAAAATGGTGGAAGATTATATCCTACTTTAGAAAGTACATTAAAAGAACTATTAAAGAAATATAGTCTATATATTGTTAGTAATTGTCAGGAAGGATACATTGAAACATTTTTAGCATACCATAAATTAGATAAATATTTTAGTGATTATGAAAACCATGGCAGAACAAAGTTAACAAAGGGTGAAAATATTAAGATTATAATTGAAAGAAATAAATTAAAAAAAGCTGTTTATGTTGGAGACACACAGAGAGATTATGATGCTGCAAAACAAGCAGGCATACCTTTCATACATGCTCAATATGGTTTTGGTACTTTAAATGAGCCAACAACATTTATAAATGGATTTGAGGAACTTATAAGAGTCCTATAATTTGAGACAAATATATTCTTATGAGGCAACAACTCCATCCCCTTAAAACAAGGGGATTTTTTTTACTTACAGCATAAGCGATCGACACCAAATATAAAATTTGGGTCGTCTGCTTATTGGATTCATAGGATTAAGTATACATGCATAATTTATATTATAGGAATGGGGACACATCTCTATTTATTAGGGCATGTCTATGTGGGTTAGGAGAAATGTCCCCGTTAGAAGGAGGTATGTATGAGTAAGTTTAATGAACTTAGGAGTAAGTTGGCAGACGATTTGGAAATTCCTAATAATGCTTTTTCAGATAACTTTATTTTAATGATGCACGGCAATAAAAAAGTTATAATTGAAAATCATTTAGGAATAATTGTTTATGAAAATAATTTAGTTGAGGTAAAAACTATAGAGCAAAACATCATTGTAAAAGGAACTAAATTTAAAATAGAAGAAATAAATGATTATAAGGTTATTGTTAAGGGTAATATTGAAGAGATTATTTTTAAGAAGGGGTAAATATGCTTATTTTCAAGTTGATGTCTTTATTGACAGGTTATGTCGTAATCCGCCTTAAGGCGGCAAACTTCGAAAAAGTAATGAATTTACTCAGAAAAAAAGGTATACGAATATGGGATGTTGAAAGAAAAGACTATGGCATTAAATTTAAAATGTCATATGAGGATTATACAAAGTATGCTGAAATTTTAAAAGAAACTAAAATGGAGCCTCTGAACAAAAAGGGCTTGGCTTTCAAATTGAAAACACTAAAAGTACGCAAAGGTTTTGTTATTGGGCTATTTGCCTTAATTATTTGCCTTTATGTTGTTTCATCTTTAGTTTGGAATATACAAATTATTGGAACTAACAATACAACCGCTAAAAATATAGTTAAAGTTCTTGAAAACAATAATATTAAAACTCCAATTTCACATTCTAATATTAAACCTAAAAAGTTAGAAACACTTCTTTATAGTAATTTTGATAATTTTAAATTCGTAGAAGTCTATGTAGAAGGCGCTAACTTAATAGTCTTTATTAAGGAAAAAGAAATAGAAAAAGCACAAATTAAAAAGAATGAGCCCACAAGCATTATTTCTACTAAAAATGCAATAATAAATAAAGTAATTGCAAAGAGTGGTCAGCCTGTTGTTAAAGAGGGCGATGTTGTTTACGAAGGTCAAACATTAGTTATGGGCATTATTAAAAATAAGAATTCAGAAGAATTTATGATGGTTCCATCAGAAGGTACTATATATGGCAAAACATATTATAATTTTGAATTAAAAGAACCTATAATAAAAAGTGTAGAAATAGCTACCAATAAAAGCAAAAGTGTTTATTACTTGCATTTAAATGGTAAAAGTAATAAAATATTAAGTGACAAGAAACCTTTTGAAAATTATAATTACAGAGAAAGAGTTATTAGAATTCCTATAATCTCTAATATAGCTGATATTAGCATAATAAAGGGTACATACTATGAATTAGTGTATAAAGATGTTAATATAGATGAAAATACAGCTAAGAACACAATGACTATAGGAATGTATGATGATTTATTGAAAAAGTGTAGTAAGGAAGCTAAAATATTGAAGTCTTCCTTAAACTTTTCGCAAGATGATTCTTATTATTATTTAAGAGCACAAATTGAAGTTATTGAGGATATCGGTACTAAAGTAAAAATTTATCCGATTCCTGAAATGGAACAAGATAATACTGATACAACAAATGAATAAGCAGGAGGATAAATGGAATTACACGAAGAAAATATATTAATAACAGAAGAAAGAAATTTGCCTAAACTATTAGGAATTCACGACAAAAATATCAAAATTATTAAAAGCTATTTTGATGTGAATATACTTGTTAGAAACGACATGATTAAAGTTACAGGTGACAAAAACAAGGTTGAAGCTGTTATTAAGATATTAAAAGACATGATAAGTATAATCAGCACAGAAGATGAAATAAGTGACCAAAAAATTGTTTATTTAATAGAAGCAAATAAATCCAATTACAATATAGATTATAATGAAGTTTTGAAGGAAGTTATAGTTACAACAGCATCAGGTAGAGTAATAAAACCTAAAACAATCGGTCAAAAAAGATATATTGACTTAATTAATACAAAGGATATAACTTTTGGCATTGGTCCTGCAGGTACAGGCAAGACGTATTTAGCAGTAGCCGCAGCTGTGAATGCTTTCAGGAAGAAAGAAGTTGAACGCATTATTCTTACAAGACCAGCTGTAGAAGCAGGAGAAAAATTAGGTTTTTTACCCGGAGATTTACAGGATAAAGTTGATCCTTATCTTAGACCTCTTTATGATGCTTTATTTGATATAATGGGACCTGAAAACTATTTAAAAAATGTAGAAAAACAATTAATCGAAGTGGCTCCTTTAGCTTATATGAGAGGTAGAACACTTGATTCTTCATTTATTATACTTGATGAGGCTCAAAATACAACAAATGAACAAATGAAAATGTTTCTGACAAGGCTTGGCTTCGGGTCAAAGGCAGTAATAACTGGGGATATAACTCAAATTGACCTCCCGGAAGGAAAAAAATCCGGTCTAAAAACTGTTACGAAAATATTAAAAGACGTTGAAGACATTGGATTTATGTATTTCCATACAACTGATGTTGTGAGACATAAATTAGTTCAAGATATTATTAAAGCATATGAAAGGTTTGAAAATAAAAAAAATGATTAATGTATTATTTGACGATCGACAAGATATTATGGAAATCACAGAAGATAATTATAAAGTAATTGAAAAATCAATTGAAGCAGTAATAAACGCTGAAGGCTTAGAAGGTAATTTTGAAGTAAGTGTTTCCTTTGTTACAAATGAAGAAATAAAAGAATTAAATAAAGAATTTAGAAATGTTGACAATGAAACTGATGTTTTGTCTTTTCCAATGGATGACGATGAGTTTGAAGGTGTAGTGATTTTAGGTGACATTGTACTTTCAACTCAAAGAATAATCGAACAAGCTAATGATTTTAATCATAGTTTAGAAAGAGAAATGTCTTATTTAACTGTACATAGCATGCTTCATTTGTTAGGTTATGATCATATGGGTAGCAATGAAAAGGAAGAAATGCGAACAAGAGAAAAGGAAATAATGAAAGAACTGCAAATATTTAAATAAGGATAATAACATGAGAAAAATACTAATATTTATATTAGCTGTGACTGCTTTATCACTTTCAGCATGCTCTAAGGATGTAAATATACCTATAGATACTGAACCTGTAGTACAGGAAGAAGAAATATTAGGCTTAGAGGAAATTCAGGAAGAAGAAAAAGAGGTAGAAGATGACACTAATAAAGTTGTATCTCCTTTGGACGGTTTAAAATATTATCCTGAAGAGCTTTCAGTAAGACCTGTCGCAGTATCTTTAGACAACCACCCCCGTGCAAGATGGCAGGCAGGCATAAAAGACGCTGAAATAGTTTATGAATTTCAGGTTGAATTTCCTTACACCAGATATTTAGCCATTTTTTTAGCTAAACAACCAACCATGATAGGTCCTGTTCGAAGTGCAAGACCGTATATTATTTATTATGCATTAGAAAATGATGGCATTTTTGTTCATGTTGGGGGAAGTGAAGATGCATTTAGTGAAGTGAAAAGATTACAGGCAGCAGAAATAGACGGTCTTTATTCCGGTGCCATGTGGAGGTATAATGATACAGGAAAATATGCTCCGCACAATATGTACACTACTTTAAAATCAATTAGGGATGAAGCTACACGACTTGGATATATAACCGAAGGGAATTTTGAAAAATATAATTTCAATGATAAGAGTTCGAAGCTATCAAATAAGTTTAAAGACATTGTTAAAGCAAATAAAATAAATATTACATACAATAATGAAAATACAACAGATTATATTTATAATAAAGATATGCAGCTTTATTTGCGCTATAAAGACAATGAAGAACATATAGATGAATTGAATAAGGAGCAATTAACAGTTAAAAATATAATTGTATTAGAACAACCTAAAAGCGGGCTTGATTCCGTTGGAAGATTGGAATTAGAATCTATCGGAAGTGGAAAAGGAATTTATTTTACTGAAGGTGAGTCAATAAATATAACCTGGACAAAGAAAAGCGAAAAAGATAGAACAAGATTTTATGTAAATAATGATGAACTTCACTTAAATCCGGGTAATACATGGATACAGATAGTAGACAGTGTTGAATATGTGATATGTGAATAACACGAAAGGGTGGCATTATGGAAGATAAATTATTAATAAAAATAGCAATGGAAGCAAGAGAAAAATCTTATAGTCCTTATTCAAAATTTAAGGTTGGAGCAGCTGTTTATACAAAGAGTGGAAAAGTTTTTTCCGGTTGCAATATAGAATCAGCATCCTACACACCAACTATATGCGCTGAAAGAGTTGCAATTTCAAAATGCATCTCAGAAGGGTATAATGATATTGAAAAGATTGCAGTTGTTGGAAGCAATGTAAAAACATCATTTCCATGCGGTGTATGTAGACAATTTATGGTTGAATTCGGTAAAGATATAAAAGTTATATGCGCTAAAAGCTTAGATTCATATGAAGTTTACACAATTAATGAACTTCTGCCTAATAGTTTTGGGCCGGAGGACTTGGAATAGAAAGTAGAGGAAAAACATGTTTAAATCAGGATTTGAAACTATAATAGGAAGACCAAATGTTGGCAAGTCAACATTGATGAACTCAATGATTGGTGAGAAAATATCAATAATGTCTGATAAGCCTCAAACAACAAGAAACAAAATAAGAACAGTTTATACAGATGATGAAGCACAAATAATTTTTTTGGATACTCCGGGTATACATAAACCGAAAAATCAACTTGGAGAATTCATGAATGCAGAAGTTGATTCTTCCATTGATGGAATGGATGTATTAATAATGCTTACTGATGAATTCAACAAAGTTGGACCTGGTGATGAATTTATTATTGATAAAATTAAAGATTTAAAGGTTAAAAAAATATTGGTTATAAATAAAATTGATAAGTTCAGCCAAGAAGCTGTAGTAAAAATAGCTCAAGAATTTGATAAGTATAAAGCATTTGATGATATTATGCCTATGTCAGCATTGAACAACGTAGGAGTGGATTCGCTAATCAAATTAATAATAAAATATTTAAAGCCTGGACCAATGTATTTCCCATCTGACTACATAACAGACAGACCTGAACGCTTCGTTGTGTCTGAAATAATTAGAGAAAAGGCTTTAATGTATTTAAATGAAGAAGTACCTCACGGTATTGCAATAGAAATTGAAGAAATGAAAGAAAGAAAAAACAAAAATCTTGTTGATATTAGAGCAAATATACTATGTGAAAAAAAATCTCACAAAAGTATTATAATAGGCAAGGACGGGAGAAAAATTAAGGGAATCGGTAAAAGTGCACGAGAGGATATTGAAAGATTGTTAGGTAGTCAAGTCAATCTTCAATTATTTGTAAAAATATCAGAAAATTGGCGAGACAATAATTATCTTTTAAGAACCTTAGGTTATGACAAGAGAAATGATAGTTGATGAAGTTTTAATTTTAAAGGAAGTAATATATAAAGAAAATGATAAAATACTTCATGCTTTATCAAAAAGTAACGGTAAAATTCAGTTACTGTCAAAGGGATCAAAAAAAAGCAATTCTCACTTAATTAACGTTTCTCAGCTATTTGCATATTCAAAATGCTCTTTGGCTAAGTCTAAAGATATGTTTATAATAACACATGCTGAACTAATAGATAATTTCTACGGCTTAAAAAATAATATGGAAGCTTTTTTTCATGGAAACTACATCTTAGAACTGATTAGCTATGTAGCACAAGAAAATGAAATAGATTCACGAATTTTTGACATGACCGTATCGATTTTAAATTATCTAAGCAATGCTAATAAAGATTATGATAAATTAACTGCTGCATACGAATTAAAACTAATTTCAATGCTTGGTTACAAACCAACATTTAAGTTCTGTTTATCTTGTGGGAAAGATATAGATACAAATGCAAAATTCTCTATAACTGAAGGTGGCTTGTTTTGCAACCAGTGCGTAAATTATGGAAGTGGAATAAATGTATCCTATAGTGAAATACTAACAATGGAAAGAATTTTAAAATCCAAATTTGAAAATGTAAATTCTATTGATATGACAGCCAATATTTTAAATTTAATAAGAAGTTTTTTATTTTATTATATTGGTAAGGATAATTTTACAACTTTAAAATTACTATAAAAGGAAGGAATAATCCATGGAAAACGAAAATCTAAAAAAAATCGATGATATTCTAAAGCGCACAGATACAGACTATTCTACAGCTAAACAAGCACTTGAAGATGCAAACGGTGATGTTCTTGATGCAATAATTTTAATAGAAAGTCAAAACAAGAACCAAAACTATTCAAAGGGAAATAATAAAGGAGAACAAATTTTAAATCAGCTAAAGGATATTTTAGCAAAGGGTAATGCTACTAAGATAACTATAAAGAAAAATGATGAAATCATTGTTAATATACCGGTTACAGCAGGCATAATTGGCGCTTTCGTCGCTCCTTTTTTATCAGCAGCTGGTATAACTGCAGCTCTTTTAACTCAATGTACTGTTGAAATAACACAGGTTGACGGAAATATTGTCAATATTGGACAAAAAGTAGAACAAGGTGTAGATATAGTT
>JAEZGU010000109.1 GCA_023416855.1 Bacillota bacterium | reverse complement strand
CCGTTTTCTCCAGTTATAAATCCAAATCCTTTTTCTGCGTTAAACCATTTTACTGTACCTTTATTCATGAGGTACCTCCTAATATTTTATTTATATCCCATTGTAGTTAAAAAAAATTCACATATTTTTACAAATTATATATACCAACAATATACATATAATCTCTAAAAACATGTGAAATCAATAAATACATCTGTAATACTTTCCTAATATAACATATTAATATACTTATGTCAAGCTTATTATTAAAAAAAGATTTAAGGCTTATGCTCAAATCTTTTTTATAATATTTCTTTTTAATATATCATTAGCTATGGTACCACCTCTTTATATCTTGTCTACCATAAACTAGTAATTTAAGCAGCTCATCATAAGTATATTCTGATATAGGAGTATTATCATTTATTTGAAATCCCAAAATGTCTTTCCACACAACCACAGCTCTATGAATAGGTTTAAGTTTTAATAAAGCTCCTTGTATACCCTTTAGATTATCGTTACAATGTAATTTAGGTACATTTAAAAATACTTTTATCAGCTCTATTATTGTTGATTTAAATACACTTTCTTCATTACAATCTTCATTTATATTATTAATAGTATTAGTTATTGCCTTAGTAGCTATTTCCGCTGCTATTTCTTTTTCACCGGTCAATCTAAAAGCAATCGTATATACTCTTTTGAAAAACAGTTCCATATTTATAACTCCCCATATATGTAAATAATTTATAAATAATACCCTATACTATATAAACAATTTAATTATAGTTTTGGGGACAAAATTATATAAATTTTTATGTAGTTACTGATTGTTTATTTGTTAACAATAAGTATACTATAAATCTATTAAATAAATAATTAGAATTGTATTAATTTTATGTAAAAAAACTATTAATTAGCAGTTTTTAAAATGCATATTTATTATAAAATATTACCTATTTATTGTACATAGTTCCAAAATATGTTACAATATAATATCAAATTTTATTACATAATTAGGAGCAATTTATATGAAAATCCTAAATAAGCTTTTAGGAGGAGATCTCCGCTCTATAGGAAATGCAGATGAGATAATATCAGAAATACTAAATAATCCTACTATCGCGACAAGACTATACAATTTTTAGAAAAAGCTTTAGAAAGTGACAGCCCGTCAATAGTGGCAAGAGCTAAAAATTGGTTAAAATGTTATAAAATATTATTACAAAGGAATTTAATCAGAAAATTATAGGAGGAAACCCATGACCAGAAACAAACTATATACTATGAGTTTTTCTACTGTCTATCCCCTTTATATTGCTAAGGCAGAGAGAAAAGGACGTACTAAAGCAGAAGTTGATGAAATTATCCGCTGGCTAACAGGATATAGTCAGGAAGAGTTAGAAGCACAAATTGAAAAACAGATAGACTTTGAGACATTTATAGCTCAAGCACCAAGTCTCAATCCTTCGCGTGACTTAATTAAAGGTGTGGTTTGCGGAATCAGAGTAGAAAATATTGAAGAGCCGACAATGAAAGAAATTCGCTATTTAGATAAGCTAATAGATGAATTAGCAAAAGGAAAGCCAATGGATAAAATTTTAAGAAAATAATATAGATTCAAATAAAAAATGATTTGAAAACATTATAGTTCTCAAATCATTTTTATTTTACAAATATTCTTGTACATCTTTGTTTTTATAAGTATTGAATGTAAATTTCAAGCCGTTGTTTTCATGTATTTCTGATGCATATGATAAATACCAGTTTTCATCAGCATCAAAGTTATGTAAAAATGTATCAGCATTTTCTATGGCATCTACTTTAGTTATTAGTGCCTCGCTGCAATATGGATATAAATCATTGTAAATTTTTCCGCCACCTATAACAAATACATCTTCATCGTCATATTTCTTAAGCTCTTCAAACAATTCTTTAAATGAATGAACAACGATGCAACCCTCTTCCTCAAAATCTCTGTCTGTTGTAAGAACTATATTTGTTCTATTTTTCAATGGCTTACCATCAGGGAAAGATAATAATGTTTTTCTACCCATTACTACCACTTTATTCATAGTTGTATTTTTGAAAAATGCCATGTCATCAGGTAAGTTAAATAACAAATTTCCCTGATAACCTATTGCCCAATTTTTTGCTACTGCAACAATTAATTTCATAGATTTCTCCTCTACACCGCTATTGGAACTTTTACCTTAAAAGGATTGTACTCATAATTAGATAATTTAAAACTGTCCACAGCAAATTTATAAAAATCATCGATATTTTTGTCTATAATTAAGGTTGGTGCTTCATGTTCTTTCTGTTCTATTAGTTCTTCGATTATCGGAACATGTCTATCATAAATATGAGCGTCAGATATAACAAGCACCAACTCACCTGCAACCAAGCCACTTATTTGTGCCATCATATGTACTAAAATTGAATATTGAACAACATTCCAGTTGTTTGCTGCCAATACATCTTGTGAACGTTGATTAAGTATTGCATTAAGTTTATTACCTGAAACATTGAATGTCATACTGTAAGCACAAGGATAAAGATGCATTTCATGAAGGTCTTGATGATTATATATATTAGTCATAATTCTTCTACTTGCAGAGTTATTTTTTAAATCATAAATTACTCTATCTACCTGATCAAATTCCCCTTCTTTGTATTTGTGCTTAATACCTAATTGATAACCATATGCCTTTCCTATAGAACCCGTTTCGTCTGCCCATGCATCCCAAATACGACTGTTTAAATCATTAACATTATTTGATTTTTTTTGCCAAATCCATAACAATTCATCAACAGCTGCATTAAAGTTTGTTTTTCTGAGTGTTAGTATTGGAAAGCTCTCCTGCAAATCATATCTATTAACTATGCCAAATTTCTTAATTGTATAAGCCGGAGTTCCGTCTTCCCATCTTGGTCTTACATCATAATTAGTATCCCAAACACCATTAGCAAGAATATCCTTGCACATACTTATAAATAATTTATCTGCTGTACTCATGAATCCTCCGTTTATATTACTATATAATATATCATTATATAATATCCGTTCCACCAATACAAGCTAATAAATAAAGAATGTCATCCTAAGTGTTGTGAATTGAAAGATTATTCACTGAGTTTCAGAATGACATTTTTCATTTGTTTTTATTTTATTTCATAGAATTTTGCTTTATAAAATTCTTTATTTGCATTTTTTGTTCAAATCCCTTTACTCGCAAAGCTTGCGATTCTTCACTGTCAAAGTTTTTAAAATAAATTGACATTTCTCCATCTTTGGTATCGTCATACCTTATGCATCTAAAGCCATTATCATACATTTCTTTTATTTTCTCAAATTCATTCATAATACTCTCCCCTTAAGTTATATATACATAATATTCCCTATTTATCCTAAATTATGACTAAATTTGAGAAAAAAAATTAAGCATTAGAATACAATAAATTCATAGCTTAAGCTGTCCACAATTCTCGTGTTTCATAACTTTCTTCATCTAATGAATTCAACACTTCATCATAAAACAATGAATTTGCTGAAGGAATTATTACATCCCCAACATCCTTTAAATTAATTTTACAGCTTACTCCTGAAAGAACTCCTACACCAATTGCTCCTGAATTCTTTGCAAACATCATATCATAATACGAATCTCCAACTATTGCAACTTCTTCAGGTTTTAATCCATACATGCAACAAAACTTTTCACATGCATCCTTATGCGGCTTTAATTTCATTTCTCCGTCATTGGAGCCAATAAAATCAAAACAATCATGCAAATTTAATTTATTAATCATATGCATTACAGATTGATATGAATCTGCTGTAGCAATACCCACTTTAATTCCTCTTGAGTTTAAATGTTTATATAATAATTTAATATCGGTTAATGGTTTAAATATAGCATCATCACTTAAAACTTCTCCTCGTATAAGTTCTACCACATGCTTTTGAAATGATTCTAATTCAATTTTTCTATATTTGCTCAATACAAAATGTAGTTCTGAAGCCACATCCTCATGTGATCTGTTAGCAAGTGCTCCAAATGGTTCAGCTGAATTATCTTTTATACCAATAGATTTTTTTAACTCATTAAAAATACTATCATCATTTATTTCATATTCTTTCATCAACTTTATTATTGTGTTTTCAGCTGCGTTTACCCATAATGAAAAATCAATCAATGTTCCATCTTTATCAAATAATATACCTTTTATCATCTTATCACCTCCTTTAAGTTATTTATTATATTTATTTATATACAAATTTGTGATTAATTTTGATAAGAATAAATGTGTAATTATTGTAAATAATACCATTATTATAGTGAAAGGTTGTGTTTATATGCGAATACCAAGACATATAGGGCTTATACCTGATGGAAACAGAAGGTGGGCACAAGATAAAGGATTAGAAAAACAGGACGGCTATGATTTTGGGCTTTCTCCAGGACTTACAGCTTTAAAATTAGCGCAAGAATATGGAATTGATGAAATAACATATTATGGTTTTACAACTGATAATTGCAAAAGACCAAAAATTCAAATAGAATCATTTATTAAAGCTTGTGTTGATGCTGTCAATATAATTGCAAAAGAAAATGTATCTCTTCTTGTACTTGGCAATACTAAATCACCAATGTTTCCAAAAGAACTATTAAAATATACCCAAAGAACAAACTTAGGTAATGGAGGTACTAAAGTTAATTTCTTGGTGAATTATGGATGGGACTGGGATATATCAAACATTAATACGAACTCATTAAATCGAAAAACAATTATGGATTGTCTACATTCTAAGGATATTTCAAGAATTGATTTGATACTTAGATGGGGTGGTAGAAAAAGATTATCCGGTTTTTTACCAGTTCAATCTGTTTACTCAGATATTTATACAATTGATGATATGTGGCCTGACTTCACACCTGAACAATTTCATAACGCAATAAAATGGTACAGTGTTCAGGATATAACATTAGGGGGATAAATCCCCCTTCTCTTATGGTAATTCTATTATTTTTTCTTTTGATTGCCTATACAAAACAAATTTATTGCCAATACTTTGTACATATTCAGCATTTACTGCTTCTGCAATTTCATTTGCAGTTTCTTTAGCTTCAAGCATACTGTTACTTAATAAATTTATTTTAATCAATTCTCTGGCTGTCAACGCTTCATCTATTTGTGTTAAAACATTTTCTGTTATACCACCTTTTCCGATTTGCATAATTGAATCAATACCATTAGCTATTGATTTTAAATAACTTCTCTGTTTTCCTGTTAGCATTTATTTCTCCTTATAATTAGGACATTCCCCTTACAGGGGCCGTTCCCCACGTCTAATCTATAAAATCAAATTCAACTCCACAAACACTAATTAAATCGCCTTCTGTTGCTCCAAGCTCTCTTAGTTTTTCTATAACACCCTTGTCAATTAATACCTTTTGGAAGTTACTGAATGATTCAAAATCATCAAAATTAGTTGAAGCAACCAATCTTTCAAGGAAGTCACCTTCTGCAAGATAATAATCATCTTCCTTAGTTACAACTATTGTATCTCTTTCCTTTTTGTCATAGAAACTTTCAATTTCCTGTTCATCAACAAAATCAATTTCATCTTCGATTTGTGTTAATCTCTCATAAGCACGTTTCTTTAATAAATCGAGACCTTCACCAGTAGCAGCTGAAACCTCAATTATTTCATACTTTTCAGAAAATTCTTTTCGAATTTTATCTAAATTTTCTTGTGACTGAGGCAAATCCAATTTATTAAGTACAATTATTTGCTCTTTATCTGATAATTTTTCACTGTATTGGTTTAATTCTTCATTAATCTTATAAAAATCCGATATTGGATCTCTATCTTCTTGTCCTGAAGCATCAATTACATGAAGTAACAACTTAGTTCTTTCTACGTGTCTTAAAAATTCAAGTCCTAAGCCTGCACCTTCAGATGCTCCTTCTATAAGGCCAGGTATATCGGCAAGCACATAACTGTGCCCTTCTCCAATACTAACAACTCCTAAATTTGGTTTTAAGGTTGTAAAATGATAGTTTGCTATTTTCGGCTTAGCACTTGTTACAGAAGCAAGTATAGTTGATTTTCCAACATTGGGAAAGCCAACTAATCCAACATCAGCAAGAAGCTTTAGCTCAAGTATTATCTCTCTATCTTCACCTTTTGTTCCCGGTTCTGCAAAACGAGGTGTACGTCTTATGGAATTTTTGAATTTTACATTACCTTTTCCACCTCTACCTCCTCTTGCAACAACAAACTGTTGTCCATGAGTTTTTAAATCAGCTAATATAATATTAGTTTCTTCATCTCTAACTAATGTTCCTGTCGGCACCTTTAATACAAGGTCCTTGCCGTCAGAACCATACTGTTTTTTTCCTCTGCCGTCTTCTCCGTTCTCAGCTTGATAATGTCTTTTATATCTAAAATCCATTAATGTTCTAAGACCTTCATCAGCTTCTAATATTATACTTCCCCCGTCACCGCCGTCTCCGCCGGCAGGACCGCCCATGGGTTCATATTTTTCACGTCTAAAGGCAACGCTACCGTTACCGCCTTTGCCGGCCTTAACATTGATTTTTGCTACATCTACAAACATATTCTCGATCCTTTCCTATGATACAAAAAACCTACCGTAAAGGTAGGTACATTGTATTTATGCTTCTAATTCACAAGGATATACACTTACTTGCTTTCTTTGCTTGTCTTTTCTTTCGAACTTAACTTTTCCGTCAATTTTTGCAAACAATGTATCATCACTTCCGATACCAACATTCAATCCCGGGTGAAGCTTAGTTCCTCTTTGTCTAACAAGAATGTTTCCTGCTAAAACAAATTGACCATCAGTTCTTTTAACTCCAAGTCTTTTGGAATTGCTATCACGACCGTTTTTAGAGCTACCAACACCTTTTTTATGTGCGAATAACTGTAAGTTTAATTTTAAAAACATGTTTACACCTCCTCAAATTTAAGTGTAATATATTGACTGTAATCTACCAGTAATAATTCAATACCTACTATAAAACTTCTGTATATTACATCAGTTTTATCATTATTCTTTAATGTTCTTAAACTCATTAATCCAATGTCTTCATTTACTTCATAGTTTATGTCTTCAGGCTCAATACCTGCTACTAAATTAATTGAATTAAGAACTGTATATGATAAAACAGAAACCGATGCACATACTATGTCCATACCTTCTTCAGCGTATCCTGAATGGCCTTCAACTATAAAACCGTTTATTTCTTCTTTGGTTTTATACACAGAAACTGTAATCATAATTATCCAACTATTTTCTCAATTTTAATTTGAGTATAAGGTTGACGATGACCTTGTTTCTTTCTGTAGTCTTTTTTAGCTTTATACTTGAAAATTATTATTTTCTTAGCTTTTCCTTGGTTTTCAACCAAACCTTCAACTACTGCTCCGTCAACATATGGTTTACCAACATTTAATTTTCCTTCTTCAGCAACAAGTAAAACTTTATCAAATTTTACTTTTTCACCGTCAGCTATGTTAAGTTTTTCAACTCTGATAACATCGCCTTCTTGAACTCTATATTGTTTTCCACCAGTCTCAATGATTGCGTACATTTAAGTTACCTCCTCTACCCAGTCTCGCCATTGCAGGTACTATAAAGTTTTAACCTGATCCGCGCGGCTCTTGCAAATATAGATTTTAACAAATTACAATACATTTGTCAACTATTTTTGCTATTTGACATACATACTAATATAATTTAATTTACCTGTCCTGTCAACAATTATTTCATCAGTTAATATACTATTATCTTTTATAATATAAATTTTTATATTATATTTTTGCTCTATTTTTTTTATTATATCCATACATTCATTTAGTATTTTATAATAAAGAACAGAACCTGTTTTTAATATAATCGCTTCAGAACTTGTGTGCTTTTTAACATTTTTTATTATTCCTTCAATCTTCAAAAATATATACACATTAGAACTTGTTCTACCGCTTCCACTACAATGCTCACACTCTTCTGTGATTAAATTATAAAAGTTCTCAGAATCCTTTTTCCTTGTTAATTCCATTAAGTTCAGTTTTGTCATGCCTATTACATTTGTTTTTATTTTATCTTCCTTAAAAATTGTTTTTGCTTTATTAACTATCAAATTAACATTTTCCTTATTTTTAACATCAATAAAGTCAATTATAATTATTCCGCTGATATTTCTTAAATTAATTTGTCTTTTTATTTCATCCAAAGCATATAAGTTTATAGTTAAAGCAGTATTCTCAATATTTTCACTACCTACAAAGCTACCGCTATTTACATCTATTACCGTCATTGCCTCAGTAACATCTATAAAAATTGAACCTCCATTATCAAGGTCAACCTTTCTATCAAAAAGCATGCCTATTTGTTTTTCAATATTGTATTTTTCAAATGAACTGTCTGATTCAATAATGCTAATGTCTGATAATTCAGGATATCCTGTTATCATCTCGACAATTTTATCTTTCGTTACTTTATCTTCCACAAATATTTCTTTTACCGAATTATCTACATAATCATAAAACAATTTTTCAATAAAAGAATTGTTTTCATAAAGAAGCTTTGGTGCATATGAATAGTTTAGTTGTTTTTCTATTTTTTTGAATATCGAAGATAGCATGTTATATTCTTTCTGCATATCTTCCTTCATACAGCCCTTTGCAAATGTTCTGATTATCATGCCGTTCCCGTCTTTCATGATTTCTTTTCCTATTTGCTCAAGTCTGTTTCTTTCATCATTATCTTTAATTTTCTTTGAAATATTAACTTCTGTACTATAAGGAATAAAGGCAATATGTTTTCCGGTTAATGATATATCTGTAGTAACAGAAATATTTTTCTCACCAATAGGCTCCCTAATTATTTGTACAAGGAGCTCGTCTCCTTTTTTCAAAACTTTATTTATATTATCAACATCTCTTTTTTTTAACTTTTTTTCTTTTAAAAATTTATCTGAAAGAAGGTCATCTAAAAATAAATAAGCATTCTTTTCAAATCCAATATCAATAAAAGCTGCATCCATACCTGGGAGAATATTCATAACTTTCCCCTTGTAGATGTTGCCTATAACTTTTTTGTTATCTTTTTCTTCATGAATATAATCAATCAGTTTGCCGTCCTCTAAAACAGCAACCTGATCAAAGAATATTGAACTATTGATTAAAATGCTTTTCATGTAATTCCCCAATGGTTACAAATTTTAAAAATAAGATAAATAAGTATTTTTTAATAAAGTTGATAGTGGGATTCCATATAACTTAGCATATTCATTAAATAGCTTTTCTTCTTCTTTATTAAACCTTACTGTTATTGTACTCATAATATCACTTCCTTTATCCTTTGACTAATTGTAGCACAATGTAGCACAAATGTTAATATTGAATTTTATTTTTATTATATGTTTTTACATCTTATAGCTTTCAAAAAGTATAAATGAAGTTAAATAGTATTTTCATATTCTTTTCTTAATTTTAATATGATTTTCTTTTTTATCTTTCCTACAGCTTGTTTACTTATTCCAATTAAGTTTGCTATTTCTGTATTAGAATAACCATCGATAAGATATAAAAAAACCTTTTTTTGATTTCCTGTTAAATTATCAGCTATATATTTTATAAACAGAAAATTATCAATTAATAGATTTTCTGTTTTTTTATCAAAATAATCAATTATATTGGCATCTAATACTATTTCATGTGAATTAATATATGAGTTCTTTTTTGATAAGCGAATATATTCACGTTTTATACTAATATAAATATATTTAACGATTACTCCCTCTTCTAAACTCTTAAGCTTTTTTAAATTCAAATTTTGTACTAATACCAATATAAATATAATCGAATCCGTTTCAGCACAATAATAATTTAATTTTCTTGAATAACATTTAATTGTATTACTAAATCGTTCAAGTACTAATAACTTGCTACTTTCATCGTTGTTTTGAGCATTTGATATCAATTCAAATAACGATTGTTGTTGTACCAATCTAATCAATCCCTTGAAATTTCTCATATTATCTATATATGCGAAATATGTAAAAAGGAATTAAAATTCTAACATGTTGGGTAATTTGATTGAAATGCAGGAATTTAAGAAAAAGGGCATATCGCCACGCCTTTAATAAAGGTGTTATACGATTGCCCATTTTGAATTACTATATGGAACCGTATCCAGTATCATGAACATAATCGTTCACAATAGTTGAACTGCCACTTCCTGAATAAGTTCCCGTAGGAGTGCCAGTATCAAAGGTTCCTGTTACCACAGAAGAAATTGAAGTTGTTAATTTTTTATTTGCCCCAGAAGCCGTAACTAAATCTGTATCTTTAAAGGTTGATGTTGTAAAATAAGTTCCTGTAGGAACTAAAATAGACCCATCTGATTCTTTATTTATAGCAATTACCATTTCCCTTACAAATTTACAACCATTAGTCATTGTATTATACGCCCCATCAGTTAATCCTACCAATAATGAAGTTGAATAACTTCCAATAGAAGTTTGAATCATAACATTTTTAGTTGAGGTTGTAAACTGAGTATTAAATGTCACTGTTTTTCCAAGTGCTGCACTATTTAGGGGAACAGGTTTATCCATCCATATTGTGTCACCAGTTCCAGCAAAACCACCAAAGAAAAGTTTGAATTCACCATCTTTGTACATTAGTCCAGCATCAAATCCATAGTTACCAGCATAAAACCCATGAATAAATTCCGGGAAAGCACCATGGATACCTGGTGTTGTATTAGATCTATAGGTTGCATAGCTTGGTAAAACTAAAACAGAGGTTGCTCTAACAATGTTTCGATTAGATGAATTTGTAGTTCTTTGTATTACGTGTACTCCAGCCATAAAAATCACTCTCTCTTTATCTATTTTATTGTAATTGCAATTACATATATTAAAGAGAATAATTTTATTTAAAAGTAAACCTATTTATTTTCTTTTAAAAACTTATCGATAATTTCATTATCAAGAAATAATCTTTTTTCTTCATTTTCTGTAATTTTCTCTACAGGTTGAAACTCTATGCCATTAATGAAAAGATTATCGCTATACCACCCATCTTTTATAAAATTGAAATGAATTTTACTTGTAAATTCAAAATCTTTAAACAATAAATTAAACCCATATTTATTCAATGTAGTTCTTGTTATTGTAAATCGTAATTTATCGGATAAATACCAAACCCCTTCATATTTATAGACATTTTCTTCTTTAGTTTCAAAAAGATTTTCATAACCTGGATAATAAATAAATCTACCATTATTTTTGATAACTAATACCCCATAATCGTCATTTTCAATAATAGTATTAATAAATGAATACAAACCCCGTTCATATGCACCAATTGGTCCGGCTACTGCACCATATTTATTTGCATATCCTTTTTCAAAATAATTATTGATTAAGTTAAAACAATTAGCAAATATAATATAAAAAGTAATAATTAGAATTAAAGCTACAAACAATAAAATTTTCATTAATTTTTTATTCATACTTATCTCCATTCTAAACTATTTTCAATATAAATATTTTTATTAAAATATATCCTTCTATCTGTTTTCTGTTCAATAATATACATTATGGATTATCATGATGAACATATTAGTACTTGCTGTCAAACAAGCATTCTGCGATAAAACACATCTTATATAAGGCGTACTTTAAAAATTAATTGTTCCAAGAATTTTTATCAAACTACCTTTTAAAGTATTGGTTTTTTGTTTTCATCTAATGTATCCACTTTTAAAATAGTGTAATAATCAATGTCTAAACCATTATCAACTATAATTTTTATTAAATCATCCGCTTTCATGCTGCCGGTTTCTGCTGTTATGAAAGTTGCTTCTATAACCAACTTACCCGGTTTTTCATATGCATTAAGGTATGATATAAAATCCTTTGTATTGTATTCCTTAGTAACTATTTTATTTTTCTTATTTTTTTTCTGCTTACTGAAAACAATACCTGTTTCAACTATTTCCTTTAATAAATTATTAAGCTCATTAATATCCAAATTATTAAATTCAATATTATATAAATATTCTGTATATGAACTCCTTGCCATTAATGAACGGCTGTCATCAGAATATTCCGCTTTTAATATCTGCATTTCTTTTGGCATAACAGCATTCATTTTATTTACAAAATCATCAGGAGCAATATCTTCATTTAATTCTATATCGAAATATTCACCAATGCTTTCTATGCCTAATGATAATGGGAAACCAAATGATGTTCTCATATGTGGATTAAAACCCTCTGAATACTTTGCATTTATTCCTGCTCTTTTAACAGCTCTTTGAATAAATCTTAATACATCCAAATGAGATATATATTTTAAATTTCCTGTCTTAGTGTATTTAACTATTAATGACATGAGGGCAGGCACCTCCTATTAATTTATG
>JAEZGU010000092.1 GCA_023416855.1 Bacillota bacterium | reverse complement strand
GGCTGAATGGATAACACAATAAAAATAGTAATTAATAATAATAGCTTAGTAAATTTGTTCAATATGCGTCATCACCCTTTTTCATTATACTTATATATTATATTTACCTCCTCATCAGTTATATTAAACATCTTTTTTAAGAATATTTCAATACTAATTTTTCCTATATCAGAAATATTTTGTGTGAGTTTTTCAGGCGGTAAATAAATTTTTGCGTTGTTTAATTTGTTTGGATAATACTCGTAAAGGTTGCTTCCTACTTTTTTAGCAATACATTTAAAATAAAATTCAAAAACGCTGGAATTTAAATAGTCAAGCAAGTATCTATAATCAATATTATCATTCAAATTATTCATAAAGTACACATCTGCACTGCAAAAGTACCCTTTTTCATCATAAAAGAAATTATTATTCTTTGACTTATATGGGAAAACTACTTTAGGATTTTCAAAATCAGATTGAATACGACCCCATTGGAGTTCATACCATTTACGATATCCATTTTTGCATTCTCTCCTACTTGATAGTCTATCTTTAAATTGGGATAGGTAATTGATTGCATTAGGATAATTATATTCATTATCAATTAAATTTGAATATATTAAGTATATATTATTATATTTAATATCTAATTTTGTTATGTTACTGTTTTTAATCCATTTCTTGAGTAAATAGTTTTCAATATTATATTTTTTGATAATTTCCTCATCTACAATAAAAGCTTTGTCTAAACCTGTTATTATTCCCTGCTTTATAGTGCAGATATCCTTTATATAGACATTAGAAATCTTCTCTATTTTGTTAAAAAGCTGTTCATCTGCATCTCTCAATATAGTCCAACCGGTATTTTTAAGTTTATCTTGATTGTAACGAAAACTATCAATAACACCATTGTTATATATGACGTAAGGAAATTGATTATTGTTCCCAACTAAATTAAATAATGTTATAACTGCAGGGCTTACCATAGCATTTTTAAAAGCTGTATTTCCGCTGTAGTCAACTAATGAAACAAATGTAAAATTATTTTTCAAATATTCTCTCAATCTATCAGCATAAAGAGCCTCTATAAAATACCTTGAAGTAATGAAAGATAAAATACCGTTATGCCTTAAGACTGATTTTCCTTTTTGAAAAAAACAATAGGAAATATCTGCTTTATCATAAAAAACATCAGCATATTTTTCATGCAATCTTTTTTTGTACTCAGCTGAAGTATTCTTATGTCCTACATAAGGAGGATTTCCTATTATAATATCAAAATCCCCTAAGTTAGTATCATTCAACAGAAAATCCATTTTATAAATGTTAAAAGACGGATTAGAACATTCACAAATAAAAAGCAGGCTCATTTTTGTCAGAAATATAGAAAATTCATCTATATCTATACCATAAATCATATTTTCAATTATATATTTCTCATCAACATCCTTTAATTTGTTTTTTATTCTTTTAAATGCTTCAGTTAGAAAGTAACCACCTCCGCAGGAAGGGTCAAGGATTTTTGTTTTTTTGTTAATAACCTTAACACGAAATGCTTGAGAAATCATTTTATCAATTAATTCAAAAGGTGTATAAACCTGCCCCAATTCTTTTTTTTCCTTGGGAGTTAAAAGTGTTTCATATAAAGTAGCCGGGCTAAAATTTGTTAATTCTGTTTCATTATCAATAGATGCAATTAAGTTAAAGATTTTTTCCTCAACTTCGCTATTGTTTAAATCAAACACTTTATATTCATTAAAAATATTCGATGAGTCATCATAAAAATTAGGGGTATTTTTGTAATCAGTATAGTTTTGGGAAATAACACTATTATCCATAGTTTTATAGTCATAAAGAATTTTAGAAATAAAATAAATTACATATTTAACATTGCATATATAATCTTCGCCATTCATTTCTTTGATTATGGAAGTGATTTCTTTTGTTAATGACTTGTTCATTAATACCTCTTGAGTTGTTATGTTATGCATATCTTATCATTTTTTAAAAATTAAATCAATACAATCCACAATAAAATGCTATATAGTATTAGAAGCATGTGGAGGTGATAAGATGGCAATTATAGCAAATCAAGCTAATTCCAAGTTGAAATTATCATTCAATGCAGGTCTTGACGAAAATGGAAAAGACATCATTAAAAATAAGACCTATTCAAGCATTAAATCAACAGTGTCAAATGATGATATTTACAACCTTGGTGTTGAGTTATCTCAACTACAGGAATACCCTTTAGTTAATTTAGTACGTTATGAAGAGTATCAGCTATTAAATGAAATAGAAGATTAATAAGTACTAATTTTAAAGCAAAGGGGTGATAATATGGCAAAAAGGTTATTAATGACATTTAAAACCTTCGATGGTGCTACAACTTCATTGACAGTTGACGAACCAAAAGATGGATTGACAGAAGCTGAAGTAAGAGCAGTTATGGACAATATAATTGCAAATAATATATTCAATACTAACAAAGGCGATTTAACAGAAATAAAATCAGCTGAGATAATATCTACTACAGAAGAAATTTTAATATAAATTTTGGCAACAATATGATATAATTCAATGTAGGGCGTATAAAACGCCCTGCATTGAACTTTAACAATAGTAGGAGGATTCCATGATAAATAAAGAAGAAATTATTAATAACAATAAAATATTAAAGGATGTATCAGAATTAAAAGAAGTTTTATGGCTTAATCCTAAAAAAACACAATATGAAGAAGCTGCAAAAATTATCAACATAGATACTAAATTAATTGATGATGCAGAAAATAGATTAAATAAATTTGCACCACTTATAGAAATCCTCTTTCCTGAAACGAAAACATCCCATGGAATTATAGAGTCGCCCATAAAAGAAATAAGCAATATGAAGCATAGCCTAAAAACAACGTATAATGCTAAAATTACAGGAAAGCTACTGCTAAAAATGGACAGTCATTTAGCAATAGCAGGCTCTGTTAAAGCAAGGGGCGGTATATATGAAGTTCTCAAATATGCAGAAACACTTGCGTTGAAGAATAACATCTTAGAGGAAAACGACGATTATTCAATAATGGCAGATCAAAGATTTAAGGATTTTTTCAATCAATATAAAATCCAGGTAGGTTCAACAGGCAATTTAGGGCTAAGTATAGGTATTACTTCAGCAGCATTAGGGTTTGATGTAATAGTTCATATGTCAGCAGATGCAAAGCAGTGGAAAAAAGATTTGTTAAGGTCAAAAGGCGCAAAAGTAGTAGAATATGACAGTGACTTTTCAAAAGCAGTAGAAGAAGGAAGAAAAATGTCTGACAAGGACCCTATGAGCTACTTTGTAGATGATGAAAATTCAATGAATTTATTTTTAGGATACGCAGTTGCAGCAAGAAGATTAAAAAAGCAATTGGAAGATATGAATATAACGGTAAACGAAGAAAACCCATTGTTTGTTTATCTTCCATGCGGAGTAGGAGGAGCACCGGGAGGCATAACATATGGATTGAAGTCAATTTATAAGGATAATGTCCATTGCTACTTTATAGAACCTACTCATGCACCTGCAATGCTTATTGGAATGGCAACAGGATTACATAATGATATAAGTGTTCAAGACCTTGGCATAGATGGAAAGACACATGCTGACGGTTTAGCAGTAGGAAGACCATCTAAGCTTGTAGGAAAAATGATGGATTATGTGTTAGACGGAGTATTTACTATTGACGATTATAAACTGTATGATAATATGAGATTATTGCATAATTCCGAAAATATAGATATAGAACCTTCAGCATGCGCAAGCTTTGAAGGAGTAATAAATATTGAAAATTCAGTATTAGAAGAATTAAAAGACAAAATGAAAAATGCAACTCACATAGCATGGGCAACGGGAGGAAGCTTAGTACCTGAAGAAATAAACAAACAATTCTTAAGAACGGTCATCGGGACAGTTCTTTAAAAGATACCAAGGAGGAAATATGAAAGTAAATTTAAACCCTGCAAAGGGGATGAGAGATATAACACCACAGGAAAAAGAAATAAGAGATTATGTTGAGGGTGTTATAGTAAATACATATAAACAAAACGGATTTGAACTAATAGAAACACCAGTTGTAGAAAATATTGAAAACCTAATAGGAAGCAAGGGTGGAGAAAATCTTAAGCTAATATTTAAAATATTAAAAAGAGGAGATAAGCTTGATTTTTCAAAAGAAAATTTAACTGAGGATGATTTAGCTGATTTAGGGCTTAGATACGATCTTACCGTTCCACTTAGTCGTTTTTATTGCAACAACAAAGCAAATTTACCTTCAGTTTTTAAAGCATTGCAGGTAGGCAATGTGTTTAGAGCTGAAAGAGCACAGAAAGGTAGATACAGAAGCTTTAAACAATGTGATATAGATATAATCGGAGACAGTACAAATAAAGCGGAGCTTGAACTAATTGCCACTACAGCAAAAGCATTAACTGCCTTAGGTGTAAGTAATTTCATAGTTAGATTTAACGACAGAAGAGTGTTAAAAGCCGTAATATTGAATTGTGGATTTACAGAAGAAGAGTTTGACAATGTGTGCATAATTGTAGACAAGTTAGATAAAATAGGTATGGCAGGCATAGAAAAAGAGTTAAGATCAAAAGAATATGCAGAGAACCCTGTCAATAAGTTAATGGAAGCGCTTGAAAATATCAATATTGAAAGAACTAAGTGCTTAAATAAATATGGAGTACCTGAAGAAGTTATAAATGAAATAGAAGAAGTTCTTGAATTGTCAAGAGAATATGCATCAGGCAAGTATGATATAGAATATGATTTTACACTAATAAGAGGTATGGGATATTATACAGGCTCCATATTTGAAATAGCATACAAGGACTTAGGATATTCAATTGCAGGTGGCGGTAGATACGATGAAATGGTAGGAAACTTCATTGGAGAATCTATTCCGGCCATAGGTTTTTCTATCGGTTTTGATAGATTAGTAAATCAATTAATGGATGAAAAGTTTAAAGTTCCTAATCAGGCAAAATTAGTGTTGTTATTTGAATCATCAGATAACTATGTAGATGTTATGAGAAAAGCTGACGAGTTAAGAAATGATGGATATTCAGTATCCATAATTGAAAAGGCTAAAAAGCTTGGGAAACAACTAAATCAATTTACTGAATATGGGTTTAATAAGTTTGCTGTTTACAATAGTGAAGTATTAGAAATAAAAGAATTGTCATAATGATCGCGGAACGGTACGGAGACTGTTCCCTACGAATAACGGAACGGTACAGGTATGTAGGGAACGACCCCTGTGTCGTTCCGTTAATAATTATTATAACTAATCATTTTGCTTTTCAATCTCAAAAGCTTCTTTTTTTATTAGTCTTGAAAGAATGAATGTCATCAAAGTAGCTGATATTAATCTTGCTATTAATATATAAAATACATTTGCTCCTACACCTGCAAAAAGCATAGAATCCTCAATTACTGCATGAAACAAGGACAAAAATATTGTAACTATAAATATACTACGCTTGTCTATATTATAATCCTTCACACTCTGTATTATTGCTCCGGCACCTATTGTTAATCCAAAAACCATCCCAAATACCAATGATACACCTGATTGCTCACTGACTGTAAAGAAATTAGTTACAGGTTTTATTGCATTTGACAGCTTATCTATTAATTTCGTATCTTTAAATATTTCAATTACAATCATTATAGGTATTAATACCCTTGCAATGCTCCATATAAAAGAAATCAAATTTATTATAATACTCATCACTACGTCCATCATATCACCCAATTATCCTATAAAATAAAAATCCCATTATCAGTGAAAATAACAAACGCAGAGATACACTGACAAATGTGCTAACACCTAACTTTTTAACAACTGCACCTTCAGTTATTAAGTTATGAGCTATGGAGCTCATTATTGCAATTGTGGTTATTTGAATCCCTGTTAACTGAATAGCGGCCAAGGCACCTAATGCTGCATATATGCCTGAAAAAAAACCCAATATCAATATTAAGGAAGCCTCCCCGGGTAAACCGAATACTGACATAACCGGCGCAAAGAATTCAGCTATAATATTTAATAATCCTGATATTGACAAAAGCTGTACTCCTACATAAACAGGAACTAATATTTTCATTAAATCTATAAGGGTAGTGATTCCATTCATAAACCCTCTTTTAAATGTATCTAAAGTTACCATTCTCATATCCTCCTGATATCATAAAAAAAATTATAGCACGTTTGCTTTCTTATAACAACGTATTTTTACGTAGGGAACGACCTCCGTGTCGTTCCGCAGACCCCTGTGTCGTTCCGTGTTTGTTCATTGACATTAATGTTATGTCTTGGTAAAATTAGAAAGACAAAAAACTTAAGAGAAAAAGGAGCTTTTATGAAATTAAAGAGAATATTTACCATTGCTATGTCGTTTTTGATATCGTTAATGAGTTTTGCATATGCAGATGAGAATCCAACGGTTTTAACTCCCTATTCCTCAGAATACAACAAATACACTAACAACCCATACGGATATGAAATTGTTCTTATGAATAATTTGAAATTAAATGAAGATATTGTTAATGTAAAAAGTAGATTTGAATCAGAAAATGTAGTGGTTGATATTTTGTATGATAATTTTGAAAATTCTTTAGATAATTTTAATACATATATAAATTACGGAAATAGAGGGATATTAAGAAATCCTGATTTTACAGTTACAAGAGAGTACAATCATAACTTTAAAGGAACATATGGCCATATAACGTTGTTTGAAAGAAAGAAGCTTAAGGAAAATGAGACTGATCGTAATTACTACGCTATGATTGCTTTCCCAAGAAATAACAAAGAAATAATAACAGTGTTTATAAAATCAGCACATCCTGTTTATATAGATTATATTATTCCAAGCTTTAAATTAATAAACAAAACGGGAACAATGAAAGAAGATGCTGTATTTAAACCGGTTCCGAAGCAATTTGACGAAAAGACACTAAAGTTTTATGATGACTATTTTATTAATAATGAAAAAGTTGATTTTGGTATATTTGAGCCGACTTACCCTACATATGATTATAAATTAAAGCAACTTGAACAAATGTATAACTACGAATTTCCGGTGGTTTTATTATATAATTCATTTGTTCGTCCTTACAAAACAGACTATATGAATTTAGCAAAGGAACAGGGAAAAGTAGTTGAATATGGCTTATATACAACAGATATGATTGATGGAGTTGAAAAAGATATAACTCTTGAAATAATACAAGGGAAATATGACGATTATTTAGAACACTTAGCGCAAAGCTTTAATGAATATGATCATCCTGTTTTATTCAGATTAAACAATGAGATGAATGGAGAATGGGTGTGGTATTCAGCTCACTTGATTGGTAAAGATACAGATTTATTTATTGAATGCTGGAGATACATATACAATAAGTTCAAAGAGCATGGAGTAGATAATTTAATTTGGGTATGGAATCCTAATGAAAAATCATTTCCTGGATATGCATATAATCATTACTTAAATTATTACCCGGGAGATGAATATGTAGATATAGTTGGCCTAACAGCATATAATACAGGCAACTATTATAGAGGCGAAATATGGAGAAGCTTTGCAGAAGCATATGATCATTTTTACTATGACTATGTTAAGCATTTTGAACATCCAATGATGATTACTGAATTCTCAGGCGCATCATTAGGAGGAAACAAAGGTGCATGGTTTGAGGATATGTTTAACAAAATTACTCAATACGATAGAATTAAGCTTGCAGTTTTATGGAATGGTCAAGATTACGATATGTCAAAGGCTGAAAAAACAGTTTCAAGAAACTATCGTATAGACTTGGAGCAAGATGTTATAGATGCAGTTCGAAAAGGACTGGAAGGGTTAAAATAGGAGATAGTAATGAACATTTTAGTTTGTGATGATGACAAAGAAATAGTTGAAGCAATAGAAATTTATTTAAAAAACGAAGGGTACAATATATTAAAATGCTACTCAGGCTTAGAAGCCATAGAGAAGGTTAAGTACAATGAGGTGCATTTAGTCATAATGGATATTATGATGCCGGAAATGGACGGAATTAAGGCTACATCTAAAATTAGGGAAATAAAAAATATTCCTGTAATTATGTTGTCTGCAAAATCAGAAGAAACAGATATTGTGTTTGGTCTTAATATGGGAGCAGATGACTATATTACAAAACCATTCAATCCATTAGAGCTATTGGCAAGGGTTAAGTCACAACTTAGAAGATATACTACATTAGGTGGTGCCGGAGAAGTAGAAAGAAGCAACTGTTACAAAACAGGTAGTTTATTTATGGATGATGAAAGAAAAATTGTCACTGTTGATGGTGAATCTGTTAAATTAACCCCAGTTGAATACAAGATATTATTGCTGCTTACTAAAAACAAAGGTAAAGTATTTTCAATTGATGATATATATGAAGAAGTATGGAATGAACCTTCATTTAATCCCGAAAATACTGTGGCAGTCCATATCAGAAGGATAAGAGAAAAAATTGAAATTGACCCAAAAAATCCAAGGTATCTGAAGGTGGTGTGGGGTGTTGGTTACAAAGTGGAAGATTTATAAAAGAAAAACAATCACAAAAGGTACAGCATATATTTTGCTTTTGTTATGCGTTATAGTAGGTGTATCTTCAGGTTTGAATATTTTTCTCAATGTAGAAAATTACGAAAGCATTACCGTAAAAAATTATTTGGAGAGCAACACAGTAAGCAATAAGCTTAGATATGCTGCAAATCGATTAGAACACGTATTGCGAGTATATAAAAGTGAAGATTATATACTTGAAGGAGGAACTGTCGATAATTTAGAAATAGAGGATAGTTGGCAGCTAACAAATTTATATAATAACTATATAACTGAAAAGGGTTACGAAAATAATCAGGAGTCAAAGGAATTGTTTTGGACTGAAAAAAGCAAAGAAATTGAAAATGTAAAACAAACAATTCTAAATGCTGATTTAAATACCTACAATCAAATAATAGATGAGTTAAACGATCCTAAGGGATTAATTTACTATGCAACTGACGGAATAAATATTGTAACCAACACAAGTAATCCTGATAAAAATTATTATAAATTATTTAATGTGTATATTCTTATTGACAATAAATCTGTAGAAATATTTCCTAACAACGGGTACGGTAGCTTTTCTGCATCAATGAATGATGTATTTGAAAAGTTAGAAAGTCAAAGAAATAAAACTGCTATATATGCAGGCTTAACAGATGAGGGATTGCTATATAGAGTAAACAAATGGAACTCTGATAGAGAAATATTGATTAAAAATACAATAGTTATAGTTTTATGTTTTCTGGTTATACTGACATGCTTTGTTTATTTAACATCAGTTGCAGGCAGGACAGAAAACGATGATGAAATTCATATGGCCAAGTTGGATAAATTTCCTACGGACTTAAATTTACTGCTTATATCCGGGATGTTTTTGTTTGCTCATATTAATTTCTATAAAGTATTGGATTTAAGGTTTGCAAGCCTTAATTTTATGAAATTTGCTGTTCTTTCTTCAGTAACAGTAATAGTATTAGTATTCTTAGTGTTGTTTTTCTCAATAGTAAGACATATAAAAAACAAAACTGCTGTAAAGAATTCATTGATATATTTACTATTTGAATCATTAATTAATAATATCGTAAAATTATTTGCAAGAGGACCTTTGATGATTAAATCAATAGGAGCAATAGTTGCATTAATTACATTATCTGCATATAGTTTAAATAATCCTCCTCTGTTGGTAATTATAATCATATCATCTGTTTACTACGTGTATAAAAAAGTAAATAAATTTGAAACAATAAGGGAAGGCATACAAATAATAAACAACGGTGATTATGAAAATAAAATAATCTTAGAGGGAACCGGTGAATTTAATCAGCTTGTAGAAAATATAAATGAAATGACAAGCGGACTTAAAACAGCTGTTCAAAATGAAGTAAAAAGTGAGAAACTAAAAACTGAATTAATAACTAATGTTTCCCATGATATAAAAACACCGTTAACTTCAATTATTTCATATATTGATTTGTTAAAAAGAGAAGGTATTTGCTCAGACAATGCTCCAAAATATTTGGAGGTTTTAGATAGAAAATCTAAAAGATTAAAAACACTTACTGAGGATTTGTTTGAAGCAGCAAAAGCAACAAGCGGAAGTATAGAAGCAAAATTTGATAAAGTAAATGTAAATGCATTAATAACTCAGATGTTAGGAGAATTAGACGAAAAAATTCAAGAATCAGAATTGATATTTAAAGTATCTACTTCAAAAGAAAAAATATATGCATGGGCAGACGGAAGATTATTAAGCAGAGTAATGGAAAATTTGTTGTCTAATATTTTCAAATATGCAATTAAAGGCTCAAGAGTCTATATAAATATTTCAGAAACAGAAAATGAAGTAAGAGTGAGCTTCAAAAATGTTTCAGCATATGAGCTTAATATCCCTGCTGAAGAGTTGATGGAAAGATTTAAAAGAGGCGATGAATCAAGAAGCTCAGAAGGAAGCGGATTAGGTCTTGCCATAGCCAGATCGTTAATGGAAATCCAAGAAGGTGTCTTAGAAATAAGTATAGATGCAGATTTATTTAAAGCAGATGTAGTTTTAAAAAAAATTTGGTGGTAATCCTAAGAGGAGCGAAGAATCTCCTTTATAAAATATTTTTTAATATTTTTGAATAAAAAAAAATAAATCGCTCATAATATAATCAAAAGAAAACAGCGTGTAACTTTTAAATATAACGTCCCCCTTTATTTTAATCATACGCTTTTTTCTTTTTTTATTGCAATTTTTTGCGAAAAATGTTATTATTAATTGTCTAAAAATATAAAAGCAGCTATTAAGGGAGAAACATGGAGAGAATAATAGTAAGAAAAAGCTTAGGGCTTAATGGGAATATTAGAGTTGACGGCTCTAAAAACGCAATATTGCCAATATTAGCAGCAACATTGCTGACTGATGAAGATTGCATAATTCATGATGTACCATGTTTGCAGGATGTTCAGGTTATGTGTAAGTTACTTGAAGCATTGGGAGCAAAGGTGGAAAAAATTGATACTAATTCGCTGAAAATTACAGCTAAAAATATAACAACTTGTGAAGCACCATATGAATTAATAAGTAAGATGAGAGCATCATTTTTAGTGATGGGACCTTTATTAGCAAGATGTAACAGTGCCAAGGTTTATATGCCCGGTGGGTGTGCTATTGGGACAAGACCTATTGACTTACATTTAAAAGGTTTTAAATATTTAGGCGCTGAAGTAAAATCAGAAAGTGGTTATGTTAATGCTACTTCTGAAAAATTAGTAGGCAGCGATATTTATTTAGATTTTCCAAGTGTAGGGGCTACGGAAAATATAATAATGGCTGCATCCTTAGCTTCAGGAGATACAATTTTAGAAAATGCTGCAGAAGAGCCTGAAATTGTTGATTTAGCAAATTTTCTAAACAGCATGGGCGCTAATATAATTGGAGCTGGAACTAAGACAATACGAATTAAAGGAGTTAAGAAACTCCATAAAACAGAGCATACAATAATACCTGACAGAATAGAAGCCGGTACATATATGGTATTAGCAGCTGCAACAGGAGGAAATGTAAGAATAGAAAATGTTGTTTCCAGTCATTTGCAACCTGTTATTGCAAAACTTAGAGAAGCAGGAGCAACAATCGAAGAATATGATGATAAAATAGCAGTTATATCTAACGGCAATATTAAGCCGGTGGATATTAAAACATTGCCATATCCGGGGTTTCCTACAGATATGCAGGCACAATTTATGGCTATGCTTGCAATAGCAGAAGGTACAAGCATTATTCATGAAACCATATTTGAAAATAGATTCATGCACGCAAGTGAACTGTCCAGGATGGGAGCAGATGTTAAAATTGAAGGAAGCAGTGCCATTTTAAAAGGAAGCAGCAAGCTAAGCGGAGCTAAAGTTAAAGCAACTGACCTGAGAGCAGGAGCAGCACTTATTATTGAAGGACTTTTAGCTGAAGGTGAAACTGAAATTTCAGATGTATATCATATAAAAAGAGGGTATGCTAATATTATAGAGAAGCTTCAAAATATAGGAGCTAACATTCATTACGAGGAATAAAAATGTATTCAATGCCATTATACAGACCACCCAGTGAGGCAAATAGTTTAATAATCCAAATCACAGAGGGTTGTTCACATAACAAATGTAGGTTCTGCTATATGTATAAATGTAAGCAGTTCAGACTAAAATCAAATGAAGAAATAAAAGAACACATAAAAGAATTAAAAGCTTACTATAAAAATCCGAATAGGATTTTTTTAGCTGATGGCAATGTACTTTGCTTGAAAACAGATAAATTAGTAGATTTGTTGAAATATATAAAAGCTGAATTTCCACATGTGCAAAGAATCAGCTCGTATTCGGGACCATTAGATTTAGTAAGAAAAACTGATGAAGAATTAAAGCTTATAAGAGATACAGGTATAGAGCTTTTATATCTTGGAGTTGAAAGCGGTTCAGATAAAGTTCTTTCTATGATGGAAAAAGGCGTTAATCAAGCACAGATGATTGAAGCAGGACAAAAGGCAGTAAAAGCCGGCTTTAATTTATCATGTATGATTATTTCAGGACTTGGTGGAGATGAATTGATGGAGGAGCATGCTGTAGAATCAGCTAAGGTTATATCTGCAATCAATCCTCACTATTTTTCTTTACTTAGATTAGTAGTTGAAGAAGAATCAGAGCTTGCAGAAGATGTAAGACAAGGCAAATTCAAGCTACTTAGCCCTAAGCAAATATTAGATGAAAATATAATAATGCTTGAAAATATGGATCTAACAAACTGTATATTCAGAGCTAACCACGTATCTAATTATTTAAATTTAGCAGGTACATTAAACAAAGATAAAGAAAATTTAATTGAACTATTAAAAAAATACAGAGATGGTAATAAGTTTATACCTATGGGAAATGATAGACTTTAAACAACCTTTTGTTTAAGAGGAAGGTTCTTTTTCTTGAAAGGAGAATTTATGAAACTTAGAATAGATAAAGTTCTTTCCAATATGGGTTTTGGCTCAAGAAAACAAATCAAGCAGTATGCAAAGCAGGGATACATTAAAATTAACGATGAAGTTGTTAAAGACAGTTCAAAAATTATAGACACAGATGTAGACCAAATTAAATACAAAGGCGAAACAATCAAATATTTTCAATACATATATTTGATGATGAATAAACCAATGGGAGTTGTTTCTGCTACGGAAGATAATTATGACAAAACAGTGATAGATTTGCTTAGTGATGAAGACAAAATATTCAATCCTTTTCCGGTAGGACGTTTAGATAAGGATACTGAGGGATTTTTACTGATTACTAATGACGGTCAACTTGCTCATGATTTATTGTCACCAAAAAAGCACGTTGATAAAACCTATTACGCAGAGGTAGAAGAGGAAGTAACAGAAAATGATGTAAAAGCATTTGCAGAAGGAGTAGTTTTGACGAATGAGAACTATAAAACTTTACCTGCTAAGCTTCAAATAATACAATCGGGGTATCCCTCAACTTGTTATGTAACCATTAAGGAAGGCAAGTTTCACCAGGTAAAAAGAATGTTCAATGCAGTAAACAATGAAGTAATATATTTGAAAAGATTATCAATGGGACCTTTGAAATTGGACGAAGGCTTAAAATTAGGAGAATACAGACACTTAACTGATGAAGAAGTACAATTATTAAAAAAATAAGATTCCTCACAACGTCATTACGATCGCAGTGAGGAATCTTTTTTTATTGAAGAAACTATATTAGCTTCTTTAATTCTTTAGATTTTTTCATTTGATATACTAATCCAAGTCCTAATATTGCAATTCCTGCAATATCTGTCATTCCATTCGGATGAATCATCATTAATCCACCAATCAAGAATATTATTCTTTCAACCTTATTCATGAGTACCAATAAATAATTTTCCATTGCTGAGCTTATACCAATCATACCGATTATAGAGGTAACAATCATTTGTGCAATCTGCATTGGAGTTGTATCAATCAACAATATTGCAGGATTTAATACAAACATGTACGGTATTATAAATGCTGCAATTGCAAGCTTGCTTGCTTGAACTCCCGTTTTTAGAGGATTACTCTTTGCTATTGCACTACCTGCAAAAGCAGCTAAAGCAACTGGCGGAGTAACGTCAGCAATTATACCAAAATAGATTGTGAACATGTGTGCAGCAAGCACCGGAACTCCAAGTAAAACTAACGCAGGGGCAGCTATAGTTGATGTTATAACATAGTTTGCGGTTGTTGGTGCACCCATACCTAATATTAATGAAGTTATCATTGTGAAGAACAATGTTAACAATAGATTTCCACCTGACAATGCTACTAAACCGTTACCTAATTTTAGTCCTAATCCTGTCAATGTAATAGTTCCTACTATCAAACCAGCACAAGCACATGCCATAGAAACTCCAAGGGCATTTTTTGCTCCTTGTTCTAATGCTTCAAATATATTCTTTATGCTTAATCTTGTTGATTTTCGAATATAACTTGTTGCAAGAGAAAGTCCTAACCCTGATAGTGCAGCTTTTACAGGAGTAGCGCCTTCCATTAAGAAATAAACAATACCTACTAACGGAATAAACAGATAACCTCTATCAAGCATTACCTTAGAGATTTTAGGTAACTCTTCTTTGCTCATACCTCGCATTCCAAGCTTTTTGGCTTCAAGGTGAACACTTATGAAGATACCTGTAAAATATAATAAGGCAGGTATAATTGCAGCCTTTGCAATTGTTGAATATGATATACCAATAAATTCTGCCATCAGGAATGCTGCTGCGCCCATTATAGGGGGCATTAATTGACCGCCGGTAGATGCTGCTGCTTCAACTGCTGCAGCAAATTCAGGCTTATAACCTAAGCTTTTCATTAAAGGAATAGTAAAGCTTCCTGAACCAACAGTATTAGCAACTGAGCTACCTGAAACAGTACCTTCCAATGCACTTGTAATTACAGCAACCTTAGCCGGTCCTCCTGCAGCAAAACCTGCAATAGAGTTAGCTAAATCAATAAAGAATTCGCCTATACCTGTTTTTTCTAAGAATGAGCCAAGCATTATGAAAAGGAATATAAATGTTGCAGCAACTCCTAAAGGAATGCCTATAATACCTTCTGTAGTATAATACATGTGACTTACAATTCTTGATAATGAATAGCCTCTGTGGTTTAAGAAACCGGGCATGTATGGACCAACAAATGCATAAATCAGGAAAACTGTGGCTATAATCGCTATTGGTAGTCCTACAACTCTTCTTGCTCCTTCAAGAACAAAGATTATTGCTATAATTCCTATTGTAATATCCAAAGCATTTTGATCCCCTGCTCTTAAAAGTAGAGCTTCGAAGTTTAATGAAATGTACATTGCTACTGAAAAACCTACAATAGAAAATACAATATCAATTATACCGAATTTTTTTCTGTCTGATTTACTTGATGCAGGATACAATAAATAAACTAATGCAAATATAAAAGCTAAGTGAATAGAACGTTGTATTTGAGCCGGTAATATTCCAAATAGTGCTGTATAAAGTTGAAAACATGCAAATAAAATTGCTATAACGGAAACTACTTTGCTTTGTATTCCGGTTAATCTTCTGTATGCTGACTCCTTGTCAAATTTAGCCATTAACTCATCAACATCAATTTTTTCTTCAATTTCATTAACAGGGGGGTCATTTAAGTTAAAATCACTCATGTTTGAAAATTCCTCCTTAATATATTAAATATCGAGCATCTTCTGATTTTAAAAACGGCAGGTTTTTGGTGCTCAATAAATTTTTCCAATTTAATGCTTACTTTATCAGTATTAAGAGTATGATTTGCATAGGTACCTACCATGTAAGCAAATTCTGTTAGTTCTCTGTTAATATTGTTTATTTCAATCATACCATCATTAAATGTTCCGTCTTCCATTCCGGCACCATAGGAGTAAAATGTTGTTTTATAAACTATGAATTTATTATTTTCAATTTTATAAAACTCATTTACAGGTGTCCTGTTAACCGAATGTAGGAAGCTTATATGAAAATACTTAAAATCATCGATACTTCCTATAAACACTATTTCGTTAGTCTTCCCATTTGTAATTGTAAATTGCTCAACTAAGGGAATAAATAGAAAAATTATTGCTAATAGAATAAAGAATGAGACAATGAATACTTTTCTTTTCATCTGTACTCCCATAAATGGAAGGGGGACACTTAGAATGTCCCCCGACTTCCAACTAAATGTTATATTATTTCAAAACGCCAACTTCTTTGAAGTATTTTTCAGCGCCTGGATGAAGTGGTATAGATATACCATCAACAGCTTCATCTAACTTAAGCTCTGCACCTTTTGCGTGAGCAGTTGCTAATTCAGATTGATTTTCAAATAACGCTTTAGTTATATTGTATATAACATCTTCAGAAGCACCACTGTTTGTTGCTAAACAAGCTAATACAGCAGTAGTTTTAACATCTGATGTTTGTCCGTTATATGTATTAGCAGGTATAATGTATTCTACATAGAAAGGATATTTATCTACTAAAGTTGCAATTGCAGTATCAGACATTGAAACTAATGAAACTGGGTTCATTGCAGCTATATCCTGAATAGATGAATTAGGGATACCTGAAGTTACGAAGAATGCATCAATATGTTTATCTTTGTAAGCATCTGCTGATTCAGCAAATGATAAATAACTTACTGACATATCATTATAAGTCATACCGTATGCTTCTAATATTTGTCTTGCATTTGCTTCAACACCACTACCTGGAGCTCCAACTGATACCTTTTTACCTTTAAGATCTTCAATGCTGTTAATGCCTTCTGCAGCAACAACTTGGATAATTTCTGGGTATAATTTAGCTATACCGCGAAGGTTTTCTATTTTAGCTCCGTCAAAAGCTTCTACTCCGTTATATGCATAGTCAAGCATATCGTTTTGAAGTATAGCTAACTCTGCTTCATTCTTGCCTAACAGCTTACAGTTTTCAACAGATGCTCCGGTTGCTTGTGCAGTAACATTCATGTTTTCAATTTTTGTGTTAAAAATGTTTGCCATTGCTCCGCCAAAAGGATAATAAGTTCCTGTTGTTCCGCCGGTAGCTAAAATTAAATTTGTCTGTGGTTTAGCGCAAGCTGTCATACCAATTGTCATTAATAGAGCTATAACTAATAATACAGAAATTCTTCTTTTCATAAACTCCTCCTTGATTTGGTTGATAATTAATATAATAAAAGGACATAATTCCCTTTTAAACAAAAACATGTTTTGCATAACTATCATTACAACTATTATGCAAACGTTTTGTTTTAGTATTATACCATCACAACAAATAATTGTAAACAAGAAAATTGTCAATGAAGACAGCCTAAAAATCTTCAACCATAATAATACTTGCAACTTCAACCACACAATCAAAGTCTTTAATTTCTTTTAACGCTTCATTAATGTAATTTCTTTCAACATTATGAGTAATAAATACTAATGGAGCAGTGTTGTTTCCATTTCTTTGTCTTTGAACAACTGAATCTATAGACACATTGTATTTTCCAAAAACATTTGCCATTCTTGCCAATACTCCCGGTTTATCAATAACTTCAAATCTGATGTAGTGTTTTTTATATGCTCTGTTGACTATCTTAAATTTGATTAAGCTTGAATTATCTTCAATTTTTATATTGCGTTGATTTTTTACAATAGAAATTATATCATTTAAAACAGCACTACCTGTGGGCAGAGAACCGGCTCCCTTTCCGTACAGCATTATTTCCCCTATGGCATTTCCCTTTAACAACACAGCATTAAATTCATTCTTAACAGTTGACAATGGATGATTGACAGGTATAAATGAGGGGTTAACACTTATTTCAATTTCATCCTTTGATTTAGATGCAGAAGCTAATAGTTTTATATTGTATCCCAATTCTTTTGCGTAGCTGATGTCTTCTTTAGAAATTTTAGTAATACCTTCCTTAAAAATATCTTTAATATTAACTCTTTGACCAAATGCAATATTAGAAAGTATTGCTATTTTATATGCGGCATCATCACCATTTACATCTGATGAAGGATCAGATTCGGCAAATCCCAATTTTTGTGCCTCTTTGACAGCGGATTCATATTCGAGACCGTTTTCAGCCATTTGTGTTAAAATAAAATTTGTAGTGCCATTATTTATTCCGGTTATTTGTTCATAATCATTG
>JAEZGU010000292.1 GCA_023416855.1 Bacillota bacterium | reverse complement strand
TATTTATAGTTCTGGGAATGGCCTTTGGTGCGATAGGCTTTGAATTTGAAAATTATAAATTTGCAGATAGTTTTGCTACTATAGCACTTATGGTTATAATGTTTTACGGTGGCTTTGGCACCAGGTGGAAAATGGCAAAGCCCGTAGCAAAAGAAGCTATTGTTCTTAGTTCCTTGGGTGTTGTTGCTACTGCATTAGTTACAGGTTGGTTCTGTCACTATGTATTAGGATTTCAGCTATTAGAAGGTATGCTTATTGGTTCAATTGTTGGTTCAACAGATTATGCAAGTGTTTCAAACATATTACGTTCTAAGAACTTAAATTTAAAATATAATACAGCATCATTGTTAGAACTTGAAAGTGGTTCAAATGACCCTACAGCCTATACAATGACCATGGTTTTTTTATCAGTTATTATAGGATCTAAAGTTTCTATTCCAATATTAATTTTATCTCAGGTGGCCCTTGGTATAGTTATGGGTTTTGTTTTTGCATATATTGTTGGAAATATACTTAAAAACTTTAGACTTGAATCTGATGGACTTTATGCTGTTTTTATGGCATCTGCCATGCTTATTACTTTTTCTACCACAGGATTAATTGGCGGAAACGGATATTTAGCTCTCTATATTTTAGGTATTTACCTTGGAAATAAGGAGTTTAGAGGAAAGCGTAGCATTGTATTTTTCTTTGATGGATTTACAGAAATAATGCAAATAGGTCTGTTTTTTATATTAGGATTATTATCTAATTTAACAAGCTTCATACAATCATTTCCAATTGCACTTGCTATAATGCTATTTATGACTATAATTGGTCGTACAGTAGTTGTTTACGGTTTAATGTTACCGTTTCGACTCAAACGCAATCAATTAAATATCATTTCCTTGGCAGGTATTCGTGGAGCAGCCGCTATTGCTTTTGCTATAATGGCTGTAAATAGCAGTGCGGAAATTTCTGTTGATGTTTACCACATTGTATTCGGTATATGTGTACTCTCTTCACTTGTACAAGGCTCATTAATGCCACCAGCATCAAAACGATTGGATATGCTTGATCCAAGTGATACAGTTTTGCAAACCTTCAACTATTATCAAGACAAAGCGGAAATTGGTTTCTTGGAAACTAAAATTCATCCTAATAGCGGTTTAATTGGCAGCAAGGTAAAGGACTTAAATTTAAAATTTGACTTTATAGTTGCAAAGATTGAACGAAATGGAAAAACTATAGTTCCTAGAGGACATACCATTATTGAAGAAAACGACGTAATTATTATTGGTGGAGAAACTCACTTTGATGAGAGCGGACAAGATTTGGTAGAGTTTACAATACCAAGCGGACACGAGTGGAATAATAAATTTGTTAAAGATTTAGAGTTGCCCCATGATCGCCTCATTATTATGGTTCAAAGAAAAGGTAGTGATATTATCGTTCCAATTGGAGATACCAAGCTACTGGAAGACGATAAAGTTATCATGATTAAAACTGAACATGAATTAGAATTTGAAAAAGATGAAAAATCATAGATTCCAATGATAATATTATTAGGGAACAGCTCTTGTAACTCAAGTACAGTGTTTATATAGGAGGCATTATGAAACGGTGCGATGGAAAATTATTAAAATCATTGGATCCATTTACAAAAATTATCCCTTACATCATGGAAAGACGTAGTGATTCTCAAAATTTCAGCAAGCAAATTTTAAACGCTGAATCAATTGACCGTTATATTTTAGAGAAAAAGGAACAAGGAATTAAAATTGGCTATTTACATTTATTTATAGCAGCATATGTTAGATTGATTGCAGAAAGACCTCAGTTAAATAGATTTGTAATGAATAGTCAGATATATGAAAGAAACAATATATGCGTTTCAATGGCTATTAAGCGTTCTCTGCGAGACGATGGAGAAGAAACCACAGTTAAGTTTGAATTTACAGGTAAGGAAAATATTTTTGAAATAACAGAAATTATAGATAAAATGATAGCTGAAGCTAAATCATATAAAAGCAATACTGATACTGATAAACTTGCAAAAACTGTAATGTCAATGCCGGGCATAGTAAAAAAAATATTAGTCAAAGTATTAAAAGGAATGGATCAATTAAATTTATTACCTTATAGCGTTATAAAAGCAAGTCCTTTTCATACAACTTTATTTTTTACATACTTAAAATCAATTGACACAAATTATATTTATCATCATCTTTATGATTTTGGTACTACAGGCATTTTTGTTGCTTTAGGTAAAACTGTAAAGCTACCTATAGTTGTAAATGATCAGGTAGTAGTAAAAAAATGTTGTCAAATTGGTTATACTTTAGATGAGAGGATATGTGACGGAGTGTATTTTGCACGATCCTTGAAGCTTTTAGAGAAGTATTTCGATGATCCGCATTTGCTTGAATTGGCCACAGATAATAAATCATTCGAGAAAACTAAAATTAAATCTATTGTTTGATAAAAAATGAGATTAGAGAGAATTCTAATCTTATTTTTATTTATTTTATTGTTATTAAAATTAAATATTATGGGTATATATTAATTGCAACAAAAATAATAGGAGGAGGTTAGTATGGTTAATAAGAACAAAAGAAAAAATGGCATCATAATTCCAATGAAATTGCATGATAGCGGAACGTTAGAGAATTTATTTGATGATATAAATGAAGAAGATATTATACAGAACAACATTAATTTGAATGATGAATTATTGATAAATTGTTCACATGAACTTAAAACTCCTTTAAACATAATTTATGGTGCGGCCCAGATGATTGATATTTCTGCGCAGAATTGTTGTGCAAAAAATATTGAGGGCTATGTTAATTCAATAAAAAATAATTGTTACAGATTGACAAAATATATCAACCATATATTAGATTTATCAACAATAGAATCCGGCGAATACAAATTAAATCTTGAATGTGTTAATATTGTGGAAATAATAGAATATGTAGTTCAAAATGTTGCTTCTAAAATTACAGACAAAGGACTTACTATTTTATTTGATACGAATGTAGAAGAAAAATACGTTGTTATTGATCCAGAGTTATTTGGAAAGTCTATATTAAACATTATATCAAATGCTGTAAAGTTTTCAAAATCTAAAGGAACAATATTGGTCAATTTTGTTGAGCATAATACATATATAGAAATTACTGTTAAGGATGACGGTATTGGCATAGATAAAAATCATTTACAAAAAATATTCCAGAGATTTGGACAAGTTGACAAATCATTATCCAGAGGATATGAAGGAAGTGGTATAGGATTAAAGTTAGCCAATGCAATTATAGAACTTCATGGTGGCAGAATTAATGTAGAAAGTACATTAGAAGAAGGAAGTACTTTTATTATAAAATTTCCTTTGCAAAAAAATGATAAAATTCATGATTTATATGATAATAATAAAGTAATTAATTTTAATTCAATTAACCAATTGGTGCATATAGAATTTTCTGATATTTTTAATATTAGTTAATTGCTTGATTCTCTAATGATTTTGTTATAGAATAATTTCAACAAAATAAATTACAGGGGAGACAATCATGAAAAATATATTTTTTTATGATACAAAAATAGGCAAGCTTGCAATAATGGACAATGGTTCTGAAATAACTTGTATTGAAATAGCTGAAGGAGATTATAACAACAACGAATATAACATTTGTGAAACTGAGCTAATTAAAAACGCTTCAGAACAATTAAACGAGTATTTTAATGGCAAGAGAAGAGAGTTTAATCTTCCGCTTAAGTTTGCCGGAACTGAATTTCAAAATAAAGTTTGGCAAGCTTTGTGTGAAATACCATTTGGTGAAACAAGGAGCTACAAGCAGATTGCTGAAAGAGTAGGTAATCCCAAAGGATGTAGAGCTGTTGGAGGTGCAAATAATAAAAACCCTATTATGATAGTTGTACCATGTCATAGAGTGGTAGGTTCTAACGGCAGTTTAGTAGGTTATGCTGGAGGACTGCATATTAAAGAAACACTTTTATCAATAGAGAAAAATAACTAATATTTTGTTAAACAAATATGGAGGGCCACATGCCTACAACTTATGCGCATTATGCTTTTGGTCAAGAGGTTTTAAAAACCTTAGATGGTGAAATAAAAAAAACAATTGATAATAATATAAATTTGTACAATATTGGCTTACATGGGCCTGATATTTTATTTTATCATCAACCTTTAAAACCTAATCAGATCAGCAAAATAGGGCATGACCTTCACGAACAAAATGCAAATATTTTTTTTGAGAAAGCAAGAAAAATAATGAATGACAGTCATGACTATGAAGCTAAATGTGCATATATATTAGGGTTTATATGTCATTTTATATTGGATAGTTTTTGTCATCCATACATAAGAATGTTTGAGAATGATCTTCTTACTCATGGGGAAATAGAAGTTGAATTTGACAGATTAATTATGCTTAAATTTAACAAGGAACCCTTGTCATTTAAACCTACTTTTCATATAATCCCGAGCATATATAATGCAGGAGTTATAGCAACATTTTTTGAAGGTATAACAAGCGAGAGTATTTATAAATCATTAAAATCGATGAAGTTTAATTTGAATTTACTTGTTGCACCAAATAAAATAAAAAGATATATAATTTTTGCGGGATTAAAGCTAACCGGTAACTATAAGAATATGAGAGGACTCATAATGAATTATGAGTCAAACAAAGTATGCATTGATCTAAATAAAAACTTGTATGAATTGTATGAGAAGGCAATAGGAAAAGCTTCAGAAATAATAATTGAGTATTATAATAATCTTAATATGTCGGATAATATTAATTCATATTTCAACAGAAACTTTGGTTAATAGTTTTATTTAACTTATTATAATATTGATTTCTACACTTTTAAATAAGTATTACATAATATGATATATACTTATTTAAAAGGGTGTGAACATATGGTTAATAATAGTGAGTTTATAAATAGTCAGACATATCAAAATTTGCAAAACGCTCTACAAAGAGAATTGTCTGTCAGCACACAATATAGAATTTATGAGGAACGAGCAAGGAGAGATGGATATCAGCAGATAGGTAATATTTTTGGTATTACATCTGAAAATGAAATGCAGCACGCAATAATTTGGTCAAGATTTCTGACAGGGAGTATTCCTGATACTCTAACAAACTTACGTGTTTCTGCTGAGGAAGAAAACTATGTAGGTACAGATTTATACGTAGAATATGCTCGAATAGCAAGAGAAGAAGGATATATTGATGTTGCCAACATGTTTGAAGGTGTGGCAGCAATAGAACGACATCATTATTTTAGGTTCAATACATTAGCTGAAAACATAGCTAACAATCAAGTGTTCTGTAAGCCTATAAGCACTGTTTGGGTATGCTTAAGATGTGGAAATTTAGTATGGAGTGAATGTGCCCCTGAAGTGTGTCCTATATGCTTTTATCCACAAGGATATTATGAATTGAATTGCGAAAATTACTAAGTTGAAGCGAGGCATTTGTAGCTTCGCTTTTATTTTTCAATAAAACAATGGACAAGATATAGTATTTTTATTATTATATTTGTAATATTAGAAATAATGTTGTCATGTAAATGGAGGGGAAAATGGCTAAAAATAACGCTAAACTTACAAGGCTGGAAAAGTATTGGGTATTATATGATGTTGGCAACTCAGCATTTATACTTCTTGTATCGACGATAATCCCTATATATTTCAAAAATATTGCTGCTACTATGGGTATTTCAGCTGCTAATTCAACAGCATATTGGGGATACGCAATATCTATATCCACATTAATAGTTGCAATATTAGGACCTATTTTAGGAACCTTAGCTGATACAAAGGGATATAAAAAACCATTATTTACACTGTTTTTAATGTTGGGTGTAATAGGTTGTGCATCACTTGCTTTGCCATTAACATGGCTTTTGTTCTTAGTTGTATTTGTTGTTGCAAAAGTAGGTGTTTCATCAAGTCTTATATTTTATGATGCAATGCTCTCTGATGTAACAACTGATGATAGAATGGACATGCTATCCTCATTAGGATATGCATGGGGTTATATAGGAAGCTGTATACCTTTCACTTTATCTTTATTGTTAATACTTTCTGCTGAAAAACTAAACATTTCATCAGGGTTTGCAACTAAGGCTGCATTTGTTATAAACGCAGCATGGTGGTTTTTAATTACAATTCCACTTTATAAAAATTATAAACAAATACATTATGTTGAAGTTGAAAGACATGCTTTAAAAAGCGCATTTATTCGTCTTGGCAACACTTTTAAGGATATTAAAAAACAAAAAGAAATTTTTGTTTTTCTATTAGCATTCTTTTTCTATATTGACGGAGTATACACAATAATAGAAATGGCAACTTCCTATGGAAAGGATGTTGGCATAAGTGATAATAATTTACTGTTTGCCTTACTTATGACTCAAGTTGTAGCATTTCCTTTTGCTGTATTATTTGGAAAGCTGTCTAAAAAATTTACAACAACAAGTTTAATAAGCTTTAGCATAGCAGGTTATTTCTTTATTGCATTATTTGCGTTACAATTAGATAAAGCTTGGGAGTTTTGGTTTTTGGCAGTTTGTGTTGCAATGTTTCAAGGAGCAATACAAGCACTTTCTCGCTCATATTTTGCTAAGATCATACCAAAAGAAAAATCAAGTGAATATTTTGGCTTCTATGATATCTTTGGAAAGGGAGCATCGTTCACAGGTACAATGCTTATGGGTATAACTACCCAAATAAGTGGAAATTCCAGGACAGGAGTTGCTCTTATTTCTGTAATGTTTATAATTGGTTATATAATATTCAAAAAAGCTGCAAAATTAAATTCAATATGATAGCAATTGTAGATACCGATTATTGTCCTTAATATATTTTTTGTTGATAATTTCGGTATTTTTCTATATAATTTACTAAGGAATAATTTAACACAAATGAGGTAGACCATATGGATTTTCTAAAAAGAGTTTTTAAAGGCTTAATTATGGGTGCAGGCGCAATTGCTCCGGGTGTTAGCGGAGGGGCTTTGGCTGTAATTTTTGGGCTTTATGATAAAATGACTTTTTTTATAGCAAATTTTACATATAAATTCAAAGAAAATGTTATATTTTTTATACCCATTGGAATTGGAGGAGTTTTAGGAGTCTTATTGTTTAGTAGATTAGTAGAATTTCTATTTACTTATTATGAGATAGAAGTTAGATATGCATTTATAGGACTTATGTTAGGCACAATTCCTATGGTTATAAAGCAAGCAAATAAGAATGGTTATAAAAATAAATATCTAATACCATTTATGATGACGTTTAGCTTAACATTGATTCTTGCCTATCTTGAAAAAAGTTCAATTACCTTAAGCAATTTAAGTGAACCAACATATATAAACATTATAATATATGGATTAATTATAGGCTTTGGAACAATTATTCCCGGTATTAGTGCATCGATAATTTTAATGTATATAGGAGCTTATGAATTTGTAATTTCTGCTATTTCAAGGGTGCATATAATGGAAATAATCTACTTAGGTATTGGCTTTGTAATTAGTATTTTGTTATTTTCCAAACTAATTTCCATGTTATTTAAGAAATGTTATGGTATTACTTATTATGCCATTATTGGTTTAGTTATAGGTTCTATAATTACAATATTTCCTGGTTTTTCTTTAACACCCTACTACTTATATAATTCGTTACTTTTAATAGTGTGTTTTTCATTGTCGTACAATATTTCAAAATTGGCTGGTTAAAATTTTATTTTACCTTATTCCTATAAAAAAAATTTGACTAAGGTTGTCCAAAGTGATACAATTCAGTTAATAAAAGTTTAAAATATTGAATAAATGTCTTTTTTATTTAAAGTCGATTGTTAATTCATTGACATTGTTCAACATTTAAATTTTTATATATAATTTATAAGGAGGAAACAAACTATGTCAACATTTTTAATCGGACTTATTATTCTTATCGTTGGTGGATATTTTTACGGAAATTTCTGTGAAAAGATTTTTGGCCCTGATGATAGAGAAACCCCAGCAATTACTAAGGCAGACGGCGTAGACTTCGTCGTTATGAAAAAATGGAAAAATTCATTAATTGAATTGCTTAATATAGCAGGAACAGGACCTATATTTGGAGCAATTCAAGGTATCTTATTTGGACCAATAGCATTCATTACTATTCCTATAGGATGTATACTTGCAGGTTCTATGCATGACTACTTCTCTGGAATGATTTCTATGAGAAACGGTGGAGCACAGATGCCTAAACTTATCAAAAAATATTTAGGTAACAATGTAATTAAAGTATACAATTTCTTCTTATGGATTTTAATGTTCCTAGTAGGTGTTGTATTCGTTTATACTCCTGGAGACTTAATTGTTACTCAAGTTCTAAACCAAGCAGCAGCTGTAGATAATCCAACAACTTGGATAGTTTATGGCGCAATATTTGTATATTATTTGATAGCTACATTATTCCCTATAGATGCTATAATCGGAAGAGTTTATCCTATATTCGGTGGATTCTTAATATTATCAGCAGTTGGAATATTTGCAGGAGTTCTAATGGATGGCGGAGCAAACTTAACAGCATTATCATTTGCATCTAGCCCATTTAAACAACATCCAGGCGGACTACCATTTATACCTGTATTCTTTATTACGGTTGCTTGTGGTATTATGTCCGGCTTCCATGCAACTCAAGCTACTTTGATTTCAAGAACAGTTAAACATGAAAAAGAAGGAAAAATGACTTTCTTTAACATGATGTTGGTTGAAGGATTTATAGCAATGTGCTGGGCAGCAGGTGCAATGGTTATATTCGGAAGAGGAACAGATTTAGCAACAGCTCCTACATTAATGGTTGGATTAGTTTCTAAAGGTTTCTTGGGACCAATAGGTGGTATGGTTGCTATAATTGGTGTTATAGTACTTCCTATTACATCTGGAGATACAGCATTTAGATCATTGAGATTAATGGTTTCAGAACAATTTAACATTGATCAAAAGTTACCTATAAAAAGAATTATAACTTCTGCTTGTCTATTTGTTCCTGCAGTATTTGTACTTTACTATGCAAAACAAAGTCCACAAGGATTTAATATTCTATGGAGATACTTTGCATTTACAAACCAATTTGTAGCTACATTTGCATTGGGAACAATTGCAGTTTACTTGTATACATCAGGAAAGAATTATTTCGTATCATTAATTCCTGGAATGTTCTACTTCTTTGTAACATTAAGCTTCATATTCCATGCACCAATAGGATTGAAATTAGATGAGAGATTGGGATTAGAACCAACAAGCTACATGGCTTCTATGATTCTTGCAGCTATCATGGCATTTGGATATATGTGGTTCATAAGAAGAAGAGGAGAAACTCAAAAAGAACAAATATTACAAAATGTGTTAAATTAATAATAACATACGACCGCTTCGGCGGTCTTTTTTTATTTGGTTTTGTTTACATTTGCAAGAAATTTTGATACAATTGTATATAACTTTATTCAAATATTGATTTAAAAAATGGGAGCTTATATGCAAAGAATTCTTAGGATGATATTTAATAGAGTAACATTCATAGTA
>JAEZGU010000284.1 GCA_023416855.1 Bacillota bacterium | reverse complement strand
ACCTTGAAGGTCTGAAATATGCAAGTAATATAATACCAAAGTTAAATATTATGAAAGCATCAAATAACTGGTTGTTTTCAGCTGCTTTATATGTAGGCTTCAATATAATACTACTTTCAGTTTTCATGTCATCTATTGGAGCAAGAACCAAAAGCATAAAAATTGCTTCCACAGGTGCAATTATTGGGGCAGCAGGATATTCAACAGCAATAGCTGTTATATGCTTGGGACTTATTGCTAATATAGAAAAAACTGCATACTCACAAATACCCTCGTTAATGTTAGCTTCAGGTATCAACCCATCAATTGCAATAATATTTTCTATAAGTGTATTTGCAGAAATATTTACAACGGCAGTTCCATTATTATGGATTGTTTCATCAAGGATGGCAGATGAAACCACAGTTCAATTTAAAATTATTGCAGTTGTATTAGCAACATTTGGGGCATTAATCGGACTATTAGTTCCCTTCAATCGACTTGTAAATATTATTTACGTTATTAATGGATACGCAGGAATAATATTTTTGTTTTTTATGATAAAGAAATCTATACTAAAAAAATTAACTCATTTTTAAATTGTTTATTCAATATTTATGGGGTATACTACATATAACATAAATGTATTAGGAGTTAAAATGAAAAGAGAAAACAATAGATTAAATGATGAATTACGACCGGTAAATATTACAAAAAACTATATAATGCATCCCGATGGCTCAGTATTAATAGAAGTAGGAAATACAAAAGTAATATGTACAGCTATAGTAGAGGATAAAGTTCCACCATTTCTAAAAGGTACAGGTAAAGGCTGGATATCTTCAGAATATTCAATGATACCGGGTTCAACCAAGACAAGAAAATCAAGAGATATAAATAAGTTAAAAATAGATGGCAGATCACAAGAAATACAAAGACTAATAGGAAGAAGCTTAAGGTCTGTTGTAGATTTAGACAGCATAGGTGAGCGCACAATTTGGATAGACTGCGATGTAATACAAGCTGACGGAGGAACAAGAACCGCATCTATAACTGGCGGATTTGTAGCAATGGCAGAAGCAATATATAAGCTATACAAAAATAAAGAAATCGAAAAAATGACAATTAAAAGCTTTGTTTCTGCAGTAAGCGTTGGTATGATAAACAAAGAAACAATAATAGACTTAAATTATGAAGAAGATAGTGGTGCAGATGTTGATATGAACATTGTTATGACAGACAAAGGTGAGTTCATAGAAGTTCAGGGAACAGGGGAAGAAGCAACATTTACACATAATGATTTGATGAATTTAATTTCTTTGGCAACAAAAGGTTGCCAAGAATTAAACAACATACAACGTACAGTTTTAGGAGAAGAAATCAGCGGGGAAATTGGAAAATGGCAAGAAAAATAATATTATCAAGCGGCAACAAACATAAGATAGTTGAAATAAAAGATATTCTTAAAGATTTGCCCTTTGAAGTAATATCTAAGAATGATTTAGGATATGAAGATTTTGATGTGGATGAAGACGGGACTACCCTTGAGGAAAATGCATTTAAGAAAGCGATAGAATTGCATAAGTTAACTAAAGGAATTGTAATTGCAGATGATACAGGACTTTTTGTGGATGCATTGGATGGAGAACCCGGAGTATATTCTGCCAGATATGCTGGTGAACCCACATCAGATAAAAACAATAGAGAACTTCTTTTGAAGAAATTACAGAATGTTCCGTATGAAAATAGAACAGCATATTTTAAAACTGTAATAGCTATTATTTATGAAGATGGAAGTAAAGCATCAGCAGAAGGTAAAGTAAACGGAATTATCGGATTTGAGGAAAAAGGTCAAAACGGATTTGGTTATGACTCACTATTTATAGTTGAAAATACAGGCAAAACATTTGCAGAAATGACAGAAGATGAAAAAAATAAAATTAGTCATAGAGCAAGAGCGCTACAAAATTTGAAAAAAAGCTTAGAGGAGAACAAATGAAGCTATTAGTTGTAAGTGACAGCCATAATATGGTTTTAAATTCACAAATAGAGAAAATTAGCACTTATGGCAGCTTTGACATTCTAATACATTGCGGTGATAAATATAAAGATGCACATAAGTTTGCAAGTAAATTAAACATAGATAGAGTGTATGCAGTTCCGGGTAACTGTGATATAGCACCAAGCAACATGTCTTTAATATTAACAGAAATAATTGAAGGAAAGAAGATAATTATAACACATGGTCATCTACATGGAGTTAAATCAAGCATAGAGTATATAAAGGATTATGCTAAAGAAGTAAATGCTGATATAGTATTGTATGGACATACTCATTGTGCACAAAATGAAATTATAGATAATATATTATTTTTTAACCCCGGTAGTACCATTTCTCCAAAATGTGGAGATGAAAGCTTCGGCATAATAGAGATTTTTGAAGGAAATGTTAACAGCGAAATAATATCATTGGAAAATTAACAAAAAACTGTCTATTCATGCTAATTTATTTAGTTGTGGAGAGACAGTTTTTTTATTGACTTATATATGCAAAAGATATATAATACGAACATACGTTTAGATAGGTGAGGTGAAGTTAAGTATGGGTAAATTTAAAATAAAATCAGATTTCAAGCCAACCGGTGATCAGCCTAAAGCTATAGAGAGTATAGTTAGAGGAATAAATAATAATTTAAAGTATCAAACATTATTAGGTGTAACCGGATCAGGAAAAACATTTACTATGGCTAATATAATTGAAAAGGTACAAAAACCGACTTTGATTTTGGCTCACAACAAAACATTAGCTGCACAGCTGTGCTCAGAGTTTAAAGAGTTTTTCCCTGACAATGCAGTTGAATACTTTGTCAGCTACTATGATTATTATCAACCTGAAGCATATGTACCAAGCAGTGATACATTTATAGAAAAAGATGCATCTATAAATGATGAAATAGATAAATTAAGACACTCTGCCACAGCATCACTTTTTGAGAGAAAAGACGTTATAATTGTAGCTTCAGTTTCATGCATTTACGGGTTAGGAAGCCCTGTTGATTATGAAAACTTAGTTATTTCACTTAGACCGGGTATGCAAAAAGACAGAGATGAAACAATGAGAAAACTCATTGAAATTCAATATAAAAGAAATGATATAAGCTTTACAAGAGGTACATTTAGAGTAAGGGGAGATACATTAGAAATTTTCCCGGCTTCATCTTCAGAAAATGCCATCAGAATTGAATTCTTCGGTGATGAAATAGATAGAATAACTGAAATAAATACAGTAACAGGAGAAATTATAGGTAGAAGAAATCATATTTCGATTTTTCCTGCGACTCACTATGCCACAACAGAGGAAAATGTAAAGCGTGCTGTTGTAAGTATTAGGGAAGAATTAGATGAAAGATTAAAACAATTTGAACGAGAGAACAAATTGCTGGAAATGCAAAGACTGGAGCAAAGAACAAACTATGATTTGGAAATGCTCACAGAAATGGGTTATTGTAATGGTATAGAGAATTATTCAAGACATATAAACAATTTAAAGCCCGGCACAAGACCATTTACATTATTAGACTATTTTCCAAAAGATTTTTTAATGATAATAGATGAATCCCACGTATCAATTCCACAAGTAAGAGGAATGTACAATGGAGACAGAGCAAGAAAAACCACATTAGTTGATTACGGTTTTAGACTACCATCAGCACTTGATAACAGACCATTGAAATTTGATGAGTTTGAAAAGATAATTAATCAAGCTGTTTTAGTAAGTGCTACACCTGGACCATATGAACAAGAACATTCTCAAAATATCACAGAACAAATTATACGCCCTACCGGATTGTTAGACCCACCGATTTTTGTTAGACCTGTGGAAAACCAAATAGATGATTTAATAAATGAGATACGTATTTCCACAGATAAAAATCAAAGAGTTTTAGTAACAACCCTAACAAAGAAAATGGCTGAGGATTTGACACTTTATTTTAAAAACACCGGTATAAAGGTAAGGTATCTCCATTCAGATATAGATACATTAGAAAGAATGGAGATAATTAGGGATTTGCGATTAGGTGAATTTGATGTTTTGGTAGGAATAAACCTTTTAAGAGAAGGATTAGACTTACCTGAGGTGTCTCTTGTAGCAATACTTGATGCAGATAAGGAAGGGTTCCTGCGTTCAGAAACATCACTTATACAGACAGTGGGTAGAGCTGCTCGTAATGTGGATGGTAGAGTTATTATGTATGCAGACAAAATAACCGGATCCATGGATAGAGCAATTAAGGAAACAAACAGAAGAAGAGAAATACAAGATAAATACAACAAAGAACACAATATAACTCCTACATCTATTATCAAAGGTGTACGTGATGTAATCGAAGCAACTAAGGTAGCAGAGGATGAAGAAAAATATGCTTCAAAAGGTGAAGCCATCAAGGATTTATCTGCTTACATTATTGAGCTTGAAAAAGAAATGAGAATTGCAGCAGAGAACTTAGAATTTGAAAAGGCAGCTAAGCTAAGAGATGAAATAAAAGAATTGAAGCTATTAGCTTAAACGAAAGGATAACAAATGGATAAAATTATAATTAGGGGAGCAAAGGAGAACAACCTGAAGAACATAAACGTTGAGCTTCCAAGAGACAAATTAATTGTTTTTACCGGAGTAAGCGGTTCAGGTAAAACATCCCTTGCTTTTGATACCATATATGCAGAAGGGCAAAGACGTTATGTTGAGAGCTTATCATCCTATGCACGTATGTTTTTGGGACAAATGGATAAACCGGATGTGGAATTTATAGAAGGATTGTCACCGGCTATTTCCATAGACCAAAAAACAACCAGCAAAAACCCTCGTTCTACAGTTGGTACAGTTACAGAAATTTATGATTATTACAGATTGTTGTTTGCAAGAGTTGGGATACCACACTGCCCAAACTGTGGTAAGCCCATTACAACCCAGACTGTAGATCAAATTACCGACAAGGTTTTGGAATATGAGGAAAGAACTAAAATACAAATTTTAGCTCCAATGGTTAGAGGAGCTAAAGGTACACATAAAAAGCTTCTTGAAAACATAAAAAAAGATGGCTATGTTAGAGTAAGAATTGACGGTGAGCTATTTGAATTAGAAGAAGAAATAGAGTTAGAAAAAAACAAAAAACATACTATAGAAGTTGTTATAGATAGATTGATAATAAAAGAAGGCATACAAAAACGTTTAGTTGATTCAGTTGAAACAGCTCTTGAACTTTCTAACGGAATGGTTTTAATTGACATAATGGGACAAGAAGAGCTGTTAATGAGCACCAAATTTGCTTGTACAGATTGTGGTATTGGTTTTGGAGAAATATCTCCAAGGATGTTTTCATTTAACAACCCATTAGGTGCATGCAAGAAATGTAATGGGTTAGGAGTTAACAGGGAAATAGATCCAAGCTTAGTTATACCCGATTATACAAAAACAATTGCAGAAAGAGCAATAGCACCATTTGGCTCAGAAGAAGACGGTTATTATTATCAAATTTTTAGGGCAATAGCAGATTACCACAAATTTGATATTAATAAGCCTTTATCTGAAGCACCTCAAGAGTTTATTGATGAATTGCTTTTTGGAACCAACGGCAGAGAGATTAAGGTTGAGTTTGTTAGCAAATTTCAGGGTCCAAGAACATATATAAAGGAATTTGAAGGTGTAGTAAATAATCTTCAAAGAAGATATATTGAAACAAGATCTCCAGACATGAGGGATTGGATAGAAGAATATATGCAGGAAAATCCATGTCCTGAATGTCATGGGGCAAGGTTAAACCCTGTTAGCTTGGCTGTGAAGGTTGGAAACAAAAACATATATGAAATTACAAAACTATCTGTAATAAAAAGCTTAAAGTTCTTTGAAGAATTAGAATTAAGTCCAATAAACCAAATAATTGGAAGTCAGATAATTAAAGAAATAAATTCAAGACTACAATTTTTATCAGATGTTGGTTTAAATTATTTAACTCTTGAAAGAAATGCAGGTACATTGTCAGGAGGAGAGTCACAACGTATTAGATTGGCAACTCAAATTGGTTCAAGCTTAGTTGGAGTATTGTATGTGCTTGATGAGCCAAGCATCGGTCTTCATCAGAGAGACAACAGCATGCTTATTAAAACTCTTCGTAATTTAACTGATTTAGGCAATACGCTTATAGTAGTAGAGCATGATGAAGAAACTATGGAAAGTGCCGATTATATTTTAGACATTGGTCCAGGAGCAGGAGTACATGGTGGCGAAGTAGTGGCATTTGGTACCTATGAAGAAATAAAAAACAACGAAAATTCTATAACAGGTCAATATTTAAGCGGTAAAATGAAAATAGATGTACCTGAAATTAGAAGAACATCAGATAAGTTTATTGAGATAAAAGGTGCAAGAGAAAATAATCTAAAAAATCTTGATGTAAAAATACCTTTAGGTTTAATGTGTGCAGTAACAGGAGTTTCCGGTTCCGGTAAAAGCTCTTTGATTAATGAAATATTGTCAAAGGGACTTCATCAGAAATTATTTAAAAATTCAAACCGTCCTGGTGCTTATGATGAAATGCTTGGTGTAGAGCATATAGACAAAATAATTACCATAGACCAATCACCTATTGGTAGAACTCCTCGTTCAAATCCTGCTACCTACACAGGAGTATTTGATTATATACGCGATGTATTTTCAATGACTCTTGAAGCAAAGGAAAGAGGATACCAAAAAGGAAGATTCAGCTTTAATGTTAAAGGTGGTAGATGTGAAGCATGCCGAGGTGACGGTATTCTAAAAATAGAAATGCACTTTCTCCCTGATGTATATGTACCTTGTGAAGTGTGCAAGGGTAAAAGATATAACAGAGAAACCCTTGAAGTGAAATATAAGGGAAAAAACATATCTGATATATTAGATATGACAATAGATGAAGCTTTAGAATTCTTTGAAAATATCCCTAAAATTTACAACAAAATCAAGACACTTCAAGATGTAGGTCTTGGTTATATAAAGCTTGGGCAACCATCTCCAGAATTATCAGGCGGAGAAGCACAGCGTGTAAAACTTGCCTTTGAGCTTAGCAAAAGAGGAACAGGCAAGACATTGTATGTACTTGATGAACCAACAACAGGGCTTCATATGGCCGATATACACATGCTCATAGATGTTCTTAACAAGCTTGTTGAACAAGGTAACTCAATAGTAGTTATAGAGCACAACTTAGATGTAATTAAAACAGCAGATTATATAATAGATTTAGGTCCTGAAGGTGGAGATGGCGGGGGAACAATCGTAGCAGAAGGAACTCCTGAACAAGTAGCAAAAGTAAAAAAATCCTACACAGGGCAATATTTAAAGAAAATTTTATAAATAATATATAACTAAGAGAATAGCTACAATAGCTTTCTCTTTTTTTATGCAAAAATATTGTATTGAAGACCATAAAAAAGTAATTCAATATAATAAAAAAATTATTGATTGACTAAAATTTAACATGGTGATATAATTACCATGATGGTAATTTTTCTACCATTTTACAAAATTATGAAATAACAATTGCATATTTGAAAACGTTATTAAATTATAAATAATCGAGGCAAAATAATGTATAAAGTTATTGAAAGAAAAAATTTAATGAACATGTTTATGACTTTTGTGGACTTTCTATCAGAAGCATATGGACATAATTGCGAAGTAGTTTTACATGAAATAACAGAAAAACATTCATCTATAATAGCTATTAAAAACGGTCATATTAGCAACCGAACAGTCGGTATAGAGAAAGATGATGTTTTAAAAAAACAAATTGAAATTTCTAAAGGTAATAGTTATTCAACAAATAGATTGCATAAAACCATTGAAGGCGGTGATATGAAATCTAATAGTTTTTTTATAAAAGATTCTTCAGGAGAATTGATTGGCATTTTATGTGTCAATATTGATCTATCTTCCATTATTTCGCTTAACAAACTAACTGAGAAATTTCTTTCAGAGTTTATGTATAGTACTTCAAATGATAACAATAAGGTTTTTGAAGAAGAAGAAACCATAGAGGAATATACATACCGTATCATGAGAAAGATTATCCAACATTCGGAAATACCGGTGGATAGGATGAATATGGAAGAAAAAATTGATATTTTGAGATTGCTAAAAGAAAAGGGCGTTTTTAGAATAAAAGGTGTTGTAAGAGAAGTAGCAAAACAACTTGATGTTTCAGAAACAAGCATTTATAGATATTTGCGTGAAATAGAATGACAAGGAGGTGATTACTTGTGCCTTGTATTGTAATAAAAACCAAAAAGACAAATACAAATGTAGATTTGAAGTCATTAAGTGTAGACTTATCAAAATCTACTGGTATTAATATTAATCGAATTTCTATTTTGGTAGATTATTATAATGATAGTGATATTTTTAAAGCAGATGATAATTTAATTATATTTGTAAATATTTCTGAAAATAATCCAGAAGAGCAAATTGAACTTTTGTGTCGCAAAATATCCTCTTTGTCTGAACACTATTTTAATAAAAAACAAAATAGCTCTGCAGTAATTTGCAGTCCTATACAGAGTGGATATTTATTTTTAAATGGTATGAAAAAATGAAGGGAGAAATTAAAATGAGTAAAACTACTAAAATTTTATTACTTCATGGAGCATGGCATAATGGAAGTTGTTGGATGGAGGTTCAAAAACTATTAAAAGAACAAGGCTACGAATCAGAAGCATTAACTTTACCCGGCAATGGAATAGACGACAATAAAAATGTTACATATGATGATTATGTAAATTATGTTGTTAATGAAATCAACAAACAAGATAAACCGGTTATAGTAGTAGGACATTCAAGTGCAGGACATGTTTTACAGATGGCAATTCCAAAGGTTAAAGAAAAGATTGAAAAAATCATATTTAATAATGCATGGTTGCTTCCTCATGGTAAATCGCAATTTGATTTTGTACCTGATGAAATAAAAGAGGTTATGAGAAAGCTTGCAATAGAAAGCGGAGATGGTGCTATTCCTATTGATATTTCATTTGTAAAAGGAATGTTAGCAACAGAAGCTTCAGAAGATTCTATAAATGCATTGATGGACAAGCTTGTTACACAACCATTAATAATTATGGAAACTAAAATAAATGCAAATGACTTTAGTCAATTAAATATACCTTTAGTATTACTATATTGCACTAAAGACAAATCAGTTGCACCAGGGGCATTTTTAGGTATGTTTAAATCACAAGGAGATAATCCTGTTGTTGAAGTAGACTGTGACCACGAAGGTTTGTTTACAAATCCAAAAATGTACACTGAAGGATTAATCAAGTGTATTGAAATATAAAATAAAAATCAAACTATAAAAAGAATTTATCTGTCTTAAATTAAGATGTCTTCTGCTGATATAACGCAGAAGACATCTTTTTTAATTACAATATAAATAGTGCTACTATTATTGCTGCTGCGATTCCGCAGAGAACCGGAATTAGATTTTTTCTTGCCAGTTCCTGAGGTTTAACATTACAAATTGCTGCAACAGGGATAACAGCCCAAGGAATTATGGTTCCTCCATCCACCCATACAGTGATGACTTGACCTAAAGCAGCCAATCCAGCCATATTTATATCAACTATATTAGAAAATGTATAAGCTAATGTACCTACAATCGGAAGTCCGGAGAAACCGGAGCCATCAAGACCGGTGATTACAGCTACAGTTGTCTGAGTTAAAATTGCTGTCAGTTTATTCATTTGGAAGCTTTGAGATAAGGATATACTTATATCATTAAGTATGCCTGGGGCACCTTCTCCTAATATTGCAATTGCGCCGCCCTCATTACCAATGAAGAAAAATCCCGCGATGAATAAAACAGGTGCAAATACTGTAATTCCAAACTTAAACCCTTCTTTAATATAGTCAGCAATTTTATCGAAGCCTTCTTTAATAGGGAATGATGTTAAAACAGTTATCAGCATTATTAAAATTGCAGTTCCACCAACAAGAGCTGTGGCATCTCCGCCTGCCAAATTGTACTTTAACATTGCTGCAATATCAATTAAGAAAGCAATGGGCGCTAATATTGCAATAAATTTTGTGGTTTTTCCTTTTTTAACTATAACAGTTTCATTTATTGTTGTAGGTTGGAATAGAGTAGGATTTTTTTTCATATCTTTTCGCATTATGAAGAAAGCCACAGCTATAGTAACCGCTGACATTGCAAACCAAATTGGAACAGAAGCTGCAATTACTTCAGTTGCTTCAATACCTGCACCGGCTGCTGTTATAGTAGGTGCACCCTGTATAAAGAAGTCACTTGATAATGCAATACCATGACCAAACAAATTCATTGCTACAGCAACATACATAATAGGCAGGCCAGTAGCAACTGCTGCAGGTAACAAAACTGCACCAACTAGGGGAACTGCAGGTGAAGGCCAAACTAACCATGATATAATCATCATAGTTAAACCTACTGCCCAGAATGCCATGGAAGGATTAATTATTACCTTTTTGATGGGCGACATCATTAGTACATCTGAACCTATTTCTTGTAATCCCTTAGACATTGCAACTACAAGTGAAATAATAACAATTATGCCCCAAAATTCATTGCCGGCGTAAATTATGGCATTAAAAATAGATTGGATGGCAAACACAGCATTTCCTGAATAGAGATAACCCATTGCAAAAATACCTATAATACATGGAATTACAATATCCTTTTTCATAAGCATAATACCCAAAATTACAACTACCATAACAATATAAAGGTAGTGAAGAGAAGTTAAAACCATATATATACCTCCTTGGATTAAGTACAGGGAAACTTACCGGTTATCCCTATAGAAGAGGTGTGTTCCTCTTCATATATATTTACTTAGGATATTGTCAAAGACTTCGTTAACTCCATCAAAATTCATGCCGTTAATATAAAATACTTCTAATAGCTCATGTAGTTTTTTAGCTTCAGCCAATTTATCCAATGCCTTATTAATCAATAAATCATATACATACAAGTTGTTTTCTATTTCGGAAATGTGAGTTTTTAATTTATCCAAATCCATTAGACTGTGAATATCAAAAATTTCTTCATAACCATTGTTTATTGGATTTTCAGTGCTTATTATCATTAAATTCAGCTCAGGAATATACAAATGTTGTAATTTTTCAGCTGACAGAGGTCTATAATAGCATTCGATGTCATACCCTCTTTTTGAAGCTTCATCAGCGATTATACTTAGTAAGCTTGAAGTATAATTAGTATCCTCTCCTACAACGGCCCAAGTTTTTTTATCTTGATATAATGATCCTGTATAGCTTATAAATCCGTTTGAAGTATAAGCTTCAGAAAACATTTTTGTTCTTTTTCCTTTTTTATCAGACCAAAAATAAACAGGGAATAATTTATTTATTACTTGATTGCACATTTCGTTGAATTTTTTATTGTCTATAAATTGGTCGTATAAGGAATTGATTTCTTCAGAAATTATTGATGCTGCTTGAAAATACTTGAATGCACTTTTGTACAGGAGAGATTTGTTTTTGTTAATTTGAACAATTTGACACTTATGTTTTTCTAATTTTTCACCATCAAGGTATACACCTAAATTTATGATTTCATCGGCTGCTCCGGGTAGAGTAGGGTCAATTACATGTGGTGCCGTTCCATCTACGAATGCAACATTAAGTTCGTGTATGATTATTCCGTCTAAGCTATCATTATCACTTGCGCAATGAATATAATCAACAGAATAATTTTTTTCTTTCATTTTCTCTGCAAATTTTTTCATAAATGAACTTTTTCCTACCCCAGGTCCACCCTTTAGGATGTATAAACGATTTAATGTTTCAGGGTTTAAAATAGAATTAAAGTAGCTTGATAGTCCCTTAGAGGCATTACTGCCTGCAAAAAAATGTTTTTCTCTCAAATAGAAACCCCCCATAAGTTAGATGTTTTTATTATATGTGGAATGATAAATGTTGTTAATAAAAAAATGTTATTCATAGCTGTGCTAAGAATGACAAATAGACAAGCTAAGTATTTTATGCTATAATACTTTGGCAATAGGTTAAAAAAGGAAGAGTATTATGAAGCTAATAGTAACTGAAAAACCCTCTGTGGCAAAGGACATAGCAAGGGTTTTAAATATTAAGCAATCAAAAGATGGATATATGCAAGGGACGGAATACATAATAACTTGGTGTGTAGGACATTTGATACAGCTTGCATATCCTGAAGAATACAATCCTAAGTATAAGTCTTGGAACATTAATGATTTGCCTATATTCCCCAATCAATTTAAATACACTGTCAATGAATCTACTAAAAAACAGTATGAAATTGTTAAAAGTCTTATGCTGAGTGACAATGTTGATGAATTAATATGTGCAACAGATGCTGGTCGTGAAGGTCAGCTGATTTTTGGGTACGTCTATGTAAACGCCGGTTGTACTAAACCTGTAAAAAGATTATGGATAAGCAGTATGACAGATGAAGCAATAGCGGAAGGTTTTAATAATCTTAAGGACAACAAGGAGTATTTTTCGCTTTATCAATCTGCAAGAGCACGTTCAGAAGCAGATTGGTTGGTTGGAATTAATGCTACACGTTTGTTTACAGTTAAATATAATCGTATGCTTACAATAGGTAGAGTGCAAACTCCGACCTTGTCATTAATTGTATCAAGGCAACAAGAAATTGATAATTTTGTTTCGCAACCATTTTATGAAGTTGTTGCTGATTGTGAGATGTTTGTAGCTACATGGTTTAATAAAAAGGGCACTCGATTAGATGAACTTGAAAAGGCGGAAGAATTAGCTGAAAAGTGTAGAGGAAAAGAAGGTACTATAACAAAATTAAACACGAAAAGGGCTACAACGGAACGCCCATTGCTATATGATTTGACTGAGCTACAAAGAGAAGGAAATAAAAGATATGGATATTCAGCAGAACAGACGTTAGAGGCAGCACAAAACCTATACGAAAAATATAAATTAGCCACATATCCAAGAACTGATTCAAGGTACTTAACAAAGGACATGAAGTCTAAATTGCCGGGTCTATTACAGAACATAAAAGATGGATGGAAGGACTCTGAAGATACAAAATACTGTGTGGATAAAATATTCAAACAAAAAATAAAAGCAGATAAAAGAGAAATAGATGATTCGAAGGTAACAGATCACCATGCCATAATAGTCACACCAAATATACGTAATATTTACAATATAAAGCTTCCTGAAAGAGAGGCAAATATATTAAAACTGATAGTTGCAAGATTTATAGCAGTTTTAGACAGAAAGCAGGAGTATGACCAAACTGATATTGAGCTACTTATTGACAAGGAAAAATTCAAAGCAAGAGGAAAAAGAATTGTCATTCCCGGTTGGAAAGAAGTAGAGGATATAATGCTTGGTAAGGTAAAGGAAGAATCTGAGGATGGTGAAATAAATATAAATCTTAATGAAGGAGATAAAATCACCCCAAAGGAAATAAAGGTTCTTACAAAAAAAACTTCTCCACCAAAACCATACACAGAAGCAACTTTGCTTACGGCTATGGAAACAGCAGGAAAGCAAATAGAGGATGAGAAGTTAAGAGAAGAAATGAAGTCTATAGGTTTAGGAACTCCGGCTACCAGAGCAGGTATTATTGAAAAGCTTATATCGGTGGGATATATTAAGAGAAATAAGAAAAACTTAGTACCAACTCAAAATGGTATTCAGCTTATAGAAATTGTACACGACAAGCTAAAAAAACCGGATTTAACAGGCGAATGGGAAAGTGAATTAGGAAAAATAGCCAAGAAGGAAGCTTCTTGTAAAGATTTTATAGTTGACATAAAAAAGTATGTTGCTGAAATTGTTAATGAGGGCAAAATAAGCTCAACTAAGAATGTTAATTTTGAACAAACAAAGAAAAGCAGCAAAAAAGAGTTAATTGGCACATGCCCAAGATGTGGAAGAGAAATTTTTGAGAGTAAAAAAAGTTTTTTTTGTGCAGGATATAAAAATTTTCCTTCTTGTAGGTTTTCATTATGGAAGGAAGACAAAACGCTAATTGAAAAGGGTATTACACTTACAAAACAAACTGCTGCTTCGCTTTTGAAAAATAAGCAAGCGGAGGTGAAGGCTAAATTAAATGATAAAGAGCAGAATATAACAATGATAATGATAGATAATGGATATAGGGTAGAATATGAATTTAAGGAAATAAATTGAGAAATGCAGGGATTAACACCTTCCTTGCAATTTTTTCATTATTTATAGCATTTGTAAGAATAAGCAAGTTATTAAGGGAATAAACAACTAATAAATAGTTAATTAAGCGAAATTCGACATGAAATGAATAATTTTTCTCAATATGAATAATTGCTTATAATTATTTTATGTAATAGAATACTCAAGAATATAACTTAAGGAGCGAGCGGAAAATGGAATTTTTAATTCAAGGAGTTTCACAAATAACGTGGCAGCAAATATTAATGTGGATAATAGGGGGTACTCTGATTTATTTGGCAATTGCTAAAGAGTTGGAACCAGCTTTATTATTACCAATGGGTTTTGGAGCAATTTTAGTAAATATACCAATGTCAGGAGTACTAAATCAAGTATTGCCGGGCATAGGAGAAGTTCATGGAATTATAGATTGGTTGTTTGAAGTTGGCATTGAAGCATCAGAAATGATGCCATTATTGCTTTTTATAGGTATTGGAGCAATGATTGATTTTGGACCATTACTTTCAAACCCTAGGCTTTTATTGTTTGGTGCAGTAGCGCAATTTGGTATTTTTGCAACAATAACAGTTGCAGCATTGTTAGGTTTTAATATTCAAGATGCAGCATCTATAGGAATAATAGGAGCGGCTGATGGACCAACATCCATATTAGTTTCACAAGTATTAAAAAGTAATTACATAGGTCCTATTGCTGTAGCTGCTTATTCATACATGGCACTTGTTCCAATTATTCAACCTTTTGCGATAAAATTATGTACCACAGAAGCTGACAGAAAAATAAAAATGAAGTACAATCCTAAAAGTGTTACAAGAATGACAAGATTATTGTTTCCTGTAGTGGTAACAATAATTGCAGGTTTAGTTGCACCTGCATCAATTGCACTTGTAGGATTTTTAATGTTTGGTAATTTAGTAAGAGAATGCGGAGTTTTAAGATCTTTATCTGAAACAGCACAAAAAGATTTAGTAAACTTAATCACATTACTTCTTGGAATTACAATATCAGCAAGCATGAGAGCTGAAGTGTTTATATCATTGAATACCCTATTAATTATGGGTCTTGGTTTATTAGCTTTCGTGTTTGATACAATGGCAGGAGCATTATTTGCTAAGTTCTTAAATCTTTTCTTAAAAGAGAAAATCAATCCTATGGTTGGTGCAGCCGGAATTTCTGCTTTTCCAATGTCATCAAGGGTTATTCAAAAAATGGGACTTGAAGCAGACTCACAAAACCACTTGTTAATGCATGCAGTAGGTGCAAATGTATCAGGGCAAATTGCATCCGTTATAGCAGGCGGTGTAATAATTGGACTTGTAGGACTAATGTAGGAGGTTGATATGAACGCAAATGTTATAAATTCATTAAAATTAATGGGAATGGGAATGGCAGCTATATTTTTAGTAATAATAATTATATATATATCTGTTATAGTAATGTTGAAATTTACAAGTGAAAAGACTAATTAGGAGAAAAACATGAGAATTAATAAGTACATGTATATTCCGGTCATGCTTTTTATAATATGTATAGCCTTTGTAGCTGTTTTTGGTATACAAGCAGGGTCTATTAATGTTAGAGGTATGGAGGAAATTAGATTTGGGATCGATATAAGGGGTGGTGTAGAAGCTGTATTTGAACCGGCTAATCTTGATAGATTACCTACTGAAAGTGAACTTGAATCTGCAAGAGTAATTATGGAAACAAGAATGGATGCTCAAAATATTTTAGATAGGGAAATAACCGTTGATAAAAACAGCGGACATATAATTATTAGATTTCCTTGGAAATCAGGAGAAACAGATTTTAATCCTCAAAAAGCTATAGCTGAGCTTGGGGAAACAGCAAGGTTAACTTTTAGAGATCCACAAGGAAATGTATTAGTTGAGGGTAAAGAAGTTAAAGATAGCCAAGTGCAATTAGATCCAAAAAGCAATCAACCTGTTGTTACATTAGAATTTAGCGAAACCGGTGCAAAGCTATTTGCTGATGCAACTGAAAGATTAGTTGGACAAAGAATTTCTATTTATATGGATGAAACATTGATTTCAGACCCAATTGTTAATGAAAAAATTACATTTGGAAGCTCTGTAATTTCAAACATAGGCAGTGTAGAGGAAGCAAAGGCATTGTCAGATAAAATAAATTCAGGTGCACTTCCTTTTTCACTTATATCAAAAAACCATAGCACAATTACACCTACAATGGGTTCAGGTGCTTTGAATGTTATGATAAAAGCTGCTATTATCGCATTTATTTTTGTGTGTTTGTTTATGATTATTTATTACAGAATAATGGGAGTGATAGCATGCTTAGCTATTATATTACAACTATCCGTTCAAATGTTAGCACTATCAATTCCTCAAATAACATTAACTTTAACAGGTATAGCAGGTATAATTTTATCTATAGGTATGGGTGTGGATGCTAATGTTATAATTTCTGAAAGAATTAAAGAAGAATTAAACGAAGGAAGGTCATTAGGATATTCAATTGATACAGGATATAAAAGAGCTTTTTCTGCAGTTCTTGACGGTAATATTACAACAATAGCTGCTGCTGTAATAATGATGATATTTGGAACAGGCTCAATGCTTTCATTTGGTTATACACTTATGATTGGATGTATTTTAAACTTCGTATCAGGAGTTTCTGCTTCGAAAATAATGACAAAATCCCTTGCCATGAATGAAGGATTCTCGAAAAAATCCCTTTATGGAATGAAAGTAAAGGAGGCAAAATAAATGATTAAATTTTATGCAAACAGAAAGATATTCTTTACTATTTCATTGATAATCTTGTTAACAGGGGTTATTTCAATTTTTATCAACGGAGTTAATTTATCAATTCAATTCAAAGGTGGAGCAATACTCAAATACTCTTTCGATGGTGAAATGGACTCAATAAAAGCAGAAAGTATAACAACAAGAGTATTAAACAGAAATACAGAGGTTCAAATAACTGAGGATTTAGCAACACACAGCAAGAAGTTAGTATTAAATCTTTCAGGAAATTCAGGGCTTGAAGCAAGTGAGCAAGATGAATTAGAACATGCCTTGAGAAAAGAATTCCCAAATTCAAACATTAAATTATCCGAATCAAATGTTGTTGAGCCATTTATAGGTAAAAGGTTTTTGGTTAACGGATTGATAGCTATAGGGCTTACATCATTGTTTATAATACTTTATGTTAGATTTAGATTTCAAAAAATTTCTGGTTTATCAGCAGGAGTTATTGGTCTTATAGCCATGCTCCATGATGTACTGGTTGTATTTTTTACATTCATAATATTTAAAATGCCTATAAATGATTCATTTATAGCTGTTACTCTAACCATTATAGGTTATTCAATAAATGATACCATAGTAATTTATGACCGTATAAGAGAAAATCAACCTTATTATACAAAAAAATCATTTGAAGAATTAGTAGATGTAAGTATAAATCAATCATTATCAAGATCAGTTAATACAAGTGTTACAACAGCTATAAGTATTTTAATAGTTGCTATTTTAGCGTATATTTACAATATAGAATCAATTAAGACATTTTCTATTCCAATGCTTATTGGAGTTATAAGCGGGTGCTATTCGACAGTTTGTTTAGCGGGACCTATGTTAGTTATGTGGCATAACAAAAATATAAATTCGACAATATAAAAAAGAGGTTATTTAATGAAAAATTATACTTGTTCAAGATTAGTTAAATCAGAAGAATTAAATCATCATGGTACTTTGTTTGCAGGAAGGACAGCAGAATGGTTTGTAGAGTCAGCTTTTGTTGCAGCATCATCAGCATTAGGTAATCCTAAAAATGTAGTATGCTTGAACATACATGGATTATTGTTCAGAAACCCTGTAAATATGGGAGAAATAGTTACTTTTACCAGCAAAGTTGTTCATTTAGGAAGATCCAGCATAGTTGTTTATACTAAAATGGTAACTGAGTTGGCAAAGACAACACCTGTTGACGGGTTTATTACATTTATTGCAGTTGATTGTAATGGCAATAAAATAGCTCATGGCTTGACTATAGATGAAACAGATGATGAAGAAGAGCTAAAATTAAGAGAAATGGCAAGAAATTTAAATAAATAAGAAAATTATGTCATCTTTAAATGAGGTCACCTGACTTCATGCCAGGATGGCATCTTTTTTTTTACAAAAGTTGCTAAATATCGATTTTTATGATAATATTATGAATATACTTATCGAGGTATTTATGAAAAAGATAACAAAAATAGAATATCAAAAGAAAAATAAAGATAGAGTAAACGTATACTTAGATGATTGTTTTAGTTTTGGGATTGATTTAAATATAATGATAAAATATTCTTTGACAAAGAATATGGAGTTAAGTGACGAATTTATTGAAGATATATTAAAATCAGAAGAAGAAAACAATGTTTATAATTATGGATTAACAGTTTTATCAAGGAGTTTAAAAAGCGAAAAGCAGCTTAAAGATAAAATGCTTGATAAAGGTTATGACCATGAACTTATTGATAGAGCAATAGAAAAATTAAAAAATCATAGATATTTGGATGATAAATATTACTGCGAAGCTTTAGTGAATACAAGGCTTAACAGTGCTAAATATGGAAAACGAAGAATAGTGCAAGAGTTATATGAAAAGGGAATAGAAAAAGAAATAATGGATAGTAAGTTAAATGAAATTTCAGATGAGGAGGAATTTGAAAGAGCTTACCAATTAGCAACTAAAAAAATAAAATCAATAAAGGAAGAAGACACCCTGAAAATTGGTAGTAAATTGTCGAATTATTTAATTTACAGGGGCTTTGACTACGAAACAGTAAAAAAGGTTGTTCAAAAAATATTACAATTATAGGGGGCTATTATGAAGGCGTTTGCGGATTATATATCAGATGGAATAGTGCAATGTAAAATTGTAAGAAAAAATTCAGGCAAAATAGATATTGTAGCAATTTATGCAAACAAGCAATCTGAAGCCATAACGGGAAAGCCGGTTGAAGAAATTCTCAATAAAGCCATGACCGAGGTTTATCCAGAAATAGATTATTCCGTGTTTAACTGGCCTCAAATATTAAGTGAAGCAGCAATGACCAGTGACCATAAAATCATAGAACAATATGTTGCAGGTTTCGAAAAATATGTTAGATTTAGTGTATTTGGTTTTGAAGAAGACACATTTTATTTAGCTATGCAGGATATAACCGAGCAAAAACAAATGAAAAAAACATTGTTGGAGAAGAATAGAGAAATAAAATTTTTAGAAAACGAATTAAAATCAAGAGCCAATGTTGATCCATTGACTAAGCTGTACAATTTCCAATTTATAAATGAATGCATAAAAAATAGTGTAATCAGCTATAAGGAGGAAGGAGTAAACTTCTGTATTATAACAATGGACATAGATGATTTTAAGAAAATCAATCTATTATTTGGAATGCATAATGCAGATTATATGCTTCAGGATGTTGCTAAAATATTAAGCGCTAATGCTCGTAAAATAGATGTTGTAGGAAGATATGGAAACGATAAGTTTATTATAATTTTAAACAATGTTGATTTAGACATAGCTAAAGTTATGATGGAAAAAATAAAAATGGAAATAAAAAACTATAGCTTAAATTATGAAAGCAAACTAAGTGTTTGCGTATCAATAGTTGAGTATGAAGGAGAAACTGTAGAAGAATTTATAGAAAGATCGGAAAGGCTATTAAAAAAAGCCCAATCATTAGGAAAAGGTATAGTTTTATCATAGAAACAGGGAACGTAATGTTCCCTATTTTTATGAGAAAATTCTACTTATATCTAAAACACCTGCCCCTTGTTCATAGGCGGATGCTTTAATTCTTGAACATGCACTTACTAACTTTCTTTTTATATCAAAATGGCTGTAATTAGGATTTTCATTTAATAATAGCGCTGCTGCTCCGGAAACCATAGGTGCCGACATGGATGTGCCGCTTAATGTTGTGTAGCCGTTTAAGTTAGTGTTAGACAATGATGTAATGTTTACCCCCGGTGCAATTAAGTCAGGTTTTCTGATTCTATCAATAGTTGGTCCTCTGCTTGAAAACTCAGCAATCTTTTCTTTGTCAGATTTTCTGTCATCTAATGCACCTACTGAAATAACATTTCTTGAAGTAGCAGGTGATAAAATTGTATTTCTCATGGGACCGCTGTTACCAACGGCTGCTATTACTATAAACCCATTATCAATTGCATGATTAGCAGCTTTTACTAAAGGATCTCTCCTCTCTCTATATTGAGCGATGGCACCTAAAGAAAAGTTTATAATTCTTGTATTGTAAACCTCCTTGCTGTCAATAATGAATTGAACAGTTTCTAATATATCTGATGTATTACCGTTACCAACTTCATCTAATACTTTAATAGCTAAAATATTTGCTTCAGGTGCGATACCCTTGTATTTTCCTTTGGATGAATATCCGTTACCTGCTAATATACCGGCACAATGAGTGCCGTGACCGTTATCATCATAAGCTTTTGTCTCACCATTTACAAAATCCTTAAAACCTACTATTCTATTTGTTGGATAAATTAAATCTGCATGGGGAGATATACCTGTGTCAATAATTGCAACAGTTACATTTTTACCTGTATAACCTGTATTTGTAATTAAATTAGCTCCTACTGCTTCCCTTGCTAAATCCATAACTGCAAATACTTTAGCATCATAGCTGATAAATTCAACATCATCATCAGCAGTTAGCTCTAATATTGAGCTCATGCACATTTCACATGAACATCCATTAATTATTGGCAGATTATATCTTAATTTATTTGATAAAGAAGAAATTTTTCCTTCTTTCATAACTTTGTTGTTTTTATAGCTTACGATTATCGGTATAATATTATTATTGTTTGAGCGTATCTGTCCTTTAATAGTAGGACACAGTTTATTATAATCGATATAATTTCTCATTTAATTCACCTACCTTAAATTAATTTATGCTTTTAATTAAAGATGGTGTTCATTTTTTAAAAACATGGTATAATAATTTGGAGAACTGTCGTAATAAGGAGGAAATATGCCTAAAATATTAGTAGTAGACGATGAAAGACCAATAGCGGAGATAATTAAATACAATCTTCAAAAAGAAGGATATGAAGTTAATACTGCATATGATGGAGACGAAGCAATTAAAATGGTTCATAAAACGAATCCCGAGTTAATAATACTTGATATAATGCTTCCTAAGAAAAATGGCTTTGACGTTTTGAAAGAAATCAGAATGGAATTTGTTATGCCTGTAATCATGCTTACAGCAAAAGAAGAAGAAAATGATAAAATTACAGGACTTGAATTAGGGGCTGATGATTATATATGTAAACCTTTCAGCAATAAGGAATTAATTGCAAGAGTAAAAGCAAATCTTCGAAGAGTTAAACTTTCAAATGTTAATGAAGAAATGAAATCAAAAATAATCGAAGTAGGTAATTTGAAAATAGATATGAACACTTATGAGGTTAGTAAGGATAATCAAATAGTAGATTTAACAAATAGAGAGTTTGATCTTTTGAAGTATTTGTTTATGAACTCTGACAGAGTGTTTAACAGAGAACATCTTTTAAAAGAAGTTTGGGGATACGAGTTTGGTGATTTAAGGACAGTAGATGTAACGGTTAGAAGATTGAGAGAAAAAATAGAAACAGATGACGATAAATATATAATCACAAAAAGAGGAACAGGATACTATTTTAAGAGCAGATAACAGGGAGATATTATGTTTAAAAGTATTAGATGGAGATTGATTTTAATTTATTTTTTGCTTGTATTTCTTGCTATGTCAGTAGTAGGAATCTATATAGTAAGTCAGCTTGAGCGAATACAACTTGATATGAACACAAAAAATATGAGCATGAGAATTAAAACAATTATAGATACATCAAGTTCAATCAAAGCTAACAACTGGAACGAAAACAGAGAAAAAATTCAACAAAATATAAACAGCTTTCAGGTTGGATACAATGAATATGTCTACGTTATTCTAAATGATGACAAAAAGACAATTATTGCAAGTAGCGTACAGGATACAATCGAGCAAAGTGCTTTTAATACAAATCAAATAAACAATTATGTATTAACTAAGTCTTTTGATGGAAATTCTGAACATATGGCCCCTCCGGACCAATATAACGGCAATGATAATCCAAGCTTGTACCATATGTCATTTCCAGTATATTCTGACGGTAACATAAAAGGATTTATTTATTTAGTTAATAATATAGAACATATTTATGAGACAGTAGACCAATCCAAACAAATAATGACACAAGCAACTATTATTGCTTTGGTATTAACTGTTTTTTTAGGGATGATATTGTCATCTGGTATAACTAAACCAATTAAAGAATTAACACTAAAAGCAGAAGAAATGTCAAAGGGAGACTTTGAGCAAAAGGTAAGTGTCAAATCTAATGATGAAATTGGACAGTTAGGTAATATGTTTAACTTTTTAATAGATGAACTGAAGCTGTCAATGTCTAATTTAGAGCAGGAAAAAAGCAAGTTAGAAACTACATTTAAGTATATGGCAGATGGAATATTAACTGTGGGTATAGACGGAAACATAATACATTCAAATCCTGTAGCTAAACAACTTTTGTCATTGAAAAGTGAAGAAGAAAAGTATGACGATGTTGTTAAAAATGTAGATAATAAATTACTTTTATCAAACTTAAAAGCAAAAAAATATCACGGCACCGAAATTTTAGAACAAAATGGAGAAACATATAATATAGATTATGCACCGTTTATGAACAATCAGAATAAAATAGGCGGCGTTATTATTGTATTTAAAAACATAACTGAACAATATAAAATTGATAAGCTTCAAAGAGAATTTGTTGCCAATGTATCTCATGAGCTAAAGACGCCTATAACAACTATAAAGAGCTACACAGAAACATTGCTTGAAGGTGCTCTTCAAGAAAGACAATTGGCAGAGGACTTTTTGACAGTTATAAATTCTGAAAGTGACCGTATGTCCCGATTAGTTAGTGACTTACTGAAATTATCACGAATGGATTATGAACAGACTAAATGGAAAAAAGATAAAATAAATGTAACATCAACAATCGAAGATATAAGTAAAAAGCTTCAGATACAAGCGAAATATAAAAATATAGATATACATTTAGACCTGCCTGAAGAAATGAATATTTGCTTTGATAGAGATGGATTTGAACAAGTAATTTTAAACATAGCAGGGAATGCCATTAAATATACACCTGAAGGTGGAAATGTATGGTTAAGTGCATACAAAAAACTTAATAAGGTTTATATAAGTATTAAAGATGATGGAATAGGAATACCTAAAGAAGATCAAGCAAGGGTATTTGAAAGATTCTATCGAGTAGACAAAGCAAGAAGCCGTGAGTTAGGCGGAACAGGACTTGGACTATCAATTGCACAACAAATAGCTGAAGCACATGATAGTACTATCACCATTAATGGTGAATTAAAAATAGGAACTGAAATTATCATAACAATTCCTGAGTTAATTTAAAAAAAGGGGATAGTTCATGAAACATGGTAAAATTAAAAATATTGTATTAGCTGTAATGGTAATATGCTGTGTATATTTAAGTAGTAATGTATGGCTTAAATTACCTGACTTTTTAAAATATGAATCATCAGCAGAAGAAAATGATGATAAAAGTGCCATCATTCAAATTTGGAACGTCATAAGACCTGTAAAAAGTGTTATCAATCATGAAGAGCACTATACAGTAACTTACTCTGATGAATTAAATATGTGGGGCAAGGCAATGCAAGTTATAAGTGACGTATTTGCCGATTATAATAATGCGCAAATTTCTTTAACAGCTGCATTTCCTACACAGTATTTGAAATTTGATTTTGCTGACAGCATACCTGTTGGAATTTTTACAGGAAAAATGAATATTAGCAACAGAAATATTACTGATACAATTAAGAATATAAAGAATGTGATTATAGATTTAGAAAATGCAAATTTGATATATATATATAATGGTGAAAATACTATTCAAATTAGAAGCAGCAAAATAGATACTACAGAATTGATTAACATTGTAAAACAATATGATTTTAAAAACGCAACAAAGTTTGCTTATTATCAGAAAATAGGTAACGAAACTATACAGGTTCCAATACCCTTAGAAAATACTGCTTTGAACCCTATATTTGTTAGGTCAGAGCTTGATGTGTTCGATACAGAAGCCATTAATAAAATCGCAAAAGGATATTTTAAAAAGAATTATGACTATGTTAGAAAATCGGTTGAAGTAAGCGGTAATATTTCGTATATGTACAGAACACAAAAAGTATTGAGGATAACAGAAGAAGGGCTATTGGACTTTTATGATGCAACGTTAGAATTAGATAACACATCAGATGTGTATGAAAGCTTTGTGGCTGCGGTTGGATTTACAGAAGGATTTATGGGATTTCCGAAAGACGTTTATTTAAGCAATGTACAAAGTATAGAACATGACGGTAACCACGGTTACAGATATACATTTTCTTATAAAATAAAAAATCGCCCTATTCTTTTCAGTAAGGTAAGAGCGAATGCAGCATTACAAATAGATGCAGTTGGGGATCAAGTAGTTTCATACAAAAGGTATATAAGAAATATTAATGAATCTCAAATAAGCCAGATGAATGAAATTGAAATAATGCCGGCTATTGATGTTATTAATAGAAACTTAGATAATAAATTACCCCATAATGAAGCACAGGATCAAATTCCGGAGCTTAAACCTTTAAAGGAAGATATGATAAAGGATATAAGTAATATATATTTAGGATACTTTGATTTATCCAGAATTTCAAGAGAACAGGTATTAAGAGTTGTATGGGTAATTGAAATAAAAGATAAAACATTTATATTTAATGCTATAACAGGTAGCTTAATAGAAGAATGGTAATGAGGAAGTGATTTAAGTGGATTGGAACAAATCAAATACAATTTTCATAGTTTCATTTATTATTTTAAATATATTTCTTTTTTCATATTCATTTAATGACATTTTTTCCGAAGAATATAATGTAATGTCTGATATACAATTCATTGAAGATGTTGAAAATATTTTAAAAGAAAAAAACATTACAATTAAATGTGATTTACCTAATGAAATGTATACATTACCTATATTGGATACAGAATACAGAATTTTGAACATAGATAAGAAATTATTGGAGAAATATTTAGGTGAAGGAATAGAGCCTATAGAAGATATTTATAAATATAGCAATGAAAATGGGGAAATTCTTGAAATAATAGAAGGAAAAAAATTAGTTTACACTTTAAGAGAAAAGGCAGAAGGTAAAATAGCAGAAGATTTAAAAATTAGTGATGTAATAAACAATTTCTTAAAAAGCAAAAATATCGATGAATCAGGGTTTATTGAAAATTACAAAAATTTCACGGATGATTCTGGTATAGTAGTTTATACAAGATATTATAATGATATAAGCGTAGATAATTCTTATATGAAGTTTTACATTGATAAAAATGGTGTTTATAAATTTGAAACACAAAAAATAATCGCAATAAAAGAAATAGGTGATAAAGTTAATACATTTACAGCTGTAGAGAACTTATTAAAACTGTTATCTTTTGATGATATAAACAATAAGGAAATTGTTAGGATAGATATGTCATATTATAGTATAGAAGATGAGAATTGGAAAGTTGTTTGGGGAATAAATTCTTATCCTACGTGGAAAGTTATTTTTAGTGACGGCACTCAAAAACATTTAATCACCCCCGGAACTTATGATTAATTTGTATTGAAAAAAATGCCCTAATATTATATTATTATATGATTAAATACTTATTGCATTAATTATAATGTCATTCCAAATAAGGGATGCACACAACATAAATAAACATAGAATTGAGGAATTATATATGTCAAAATTCGTTATAGAAGGTGGAGCAAAGCTAAAAGGCAAAGTAAATATTGGTGGATTTAAAAATGCGGCAGTTGCAATTATTCCTGCCACATTATTATGTCCGGGTAAATGCACTATTCAGAACGTACCAAACATAGAAGATGTTAATGTTTTTATAGAAATTTTACAAGAATTAGGAGCAGAAGCAAAATACATAGATGATTCTACAGTGTATGTAGATTCTACAAATGTAGATGGATGCTATTTAAAAAATGGTTTATCAAAAAAAATGAGGGCATCATATTATTTACTTGGAGCGGGGTTAGGAAGGTTTAAAAGTAGCTCTTCACTACTTCCGGGAGGATGCGATATTGGAGAAAGACCAATTGATCAACATATAAAAGGCTTTGAAGCATTAGGGGCAACTGTGGACATAACACCTGATGGAAGAGTAAATGTATATGCAGAAAAATTAGTAGGAAACAAAATATATTTGGATAAAGTAAGCGTTGGAGCAACAATTAATATAATGCTTGCAGCTGTATATGCAGAAGGTAAAACAACAATTGAAAATGCAGCAAAAGAACCACATATTGTTGATACAGCGAATTTTTTAAATTCAATGGGTGCCGATATAAAAGGTGCCGGAACTGATGTAATCAGAATAAACGGTGTAAAAGAACTTAATGGATGCACATATAGAGTTATACCTGATCAGATAGAAGCAGGAACATATATGATTGCTGCAGCAGCAACAAAGGGAGATATCATTATTGATGATATTATACCTAAGCATCTTGAACCAATTACAGCAAAGCTAAAAGAAATGGGTTTAGGAATAGAAGAGTATGGAGATTCTATTAGAGTTTTTTATGATCATGAGCTAAATCCTGTTAACATTCAAACATTGCCATACCCTGGATTTCCTACAGATCTTCAGCAACCTATGACAGTTTTATTGTCAACTATAAAAGGTGAAAGTACTGTTGTTGAAGGGGTATCGGAGGATAGATTTAAGTATGTAAATGAGATAAATAGAATGGGCGCAAACATACAATTTACTAAGAAGCAAGCTAATATAATAGGAACTGACAAACTAAAGGGAACGGTGGTACAAGCTACAGACCTTAGAGCTGGAGCTGCTTTGATTATTGCGGGATTAATTGCAGAAGGTTTGACAGAGATAACAAATATACATCATATAGACAGAGGGTATGAGCATATAGAAAATAAATTTATGAATCTTGGAGCTAAAATTAAAAGAGTTAACTAAATAAGTAGGGGGAAAGTATGTTATTAAAGGATTTAAAGTATCTAAAAGTAAATCTTCCTGAAGATGTGTTAAAAATGAAAATGAGCGGGAATTTTACAGATGCAATTAAACTTATTGATTTAAGGTTAAAAAAGCAAATACCCGTTGCTCTAAGAAAAAGGTTAGAGTTAGAAAAAGAAATTATAAATACTATAAAGGGCGAATACACATATACATTTGAAGAGGCTTTAAAGAAATGCCAAGATAACATAAAAGACTTTACTAAAGAAGAATTAGTATTTTTACAAGAAGACAGTCAAGCTGATTGGATATTAGTAGATGGTAAAGTGAAATTTAATGACAGTTTTTTTGGCTCCTTACTAATAACAAGAGAAGATTTAAATGATAGATTAATAGAAAAAAAATCAACAGGTAAAAAAAGAGCACAGTATTTAGATGATAATATAAATGATATGAAGAAAAACAAAAAAGCTTCATACTATATTCATCTCAAAGCTACTCTTAAAATAAAAGACGAATGTGCAAGGATAGGAGAAAAAATTAAAGTTCATATACCTATTCCTGTAATCTGTCAGCAAAAAAACATAAGAATAATAAAAACAACACCAATAGCTTCATATTTATCTGATGAAAATAATTCCAGCAGAACGGCATATTTTGAAGCAATTCTACAAGAAAATATGGAGTTTTCAGTAGAGTATTCTTATGAAAGCCATTTAAACTATAATGAACCTAAAGTAGATAAAGTATTAAATACAAAGCATAACTTTGACATTGAAGAATTTGAACCTCAAATAATGTTTACACCGTATATAAAAGAGCTTGCTGATGAGATTATTGGCGACGAAATAAACCCACTGATAAAAGCAAGAAAAATATATGATTATATAACACAAAATGTAAACTATTCATATATGAGAGCATATTCAACAATTATCAATATTCCTGAATATTGTGCATTGAACTTAAAAGGTGATTGTGGCGTTCAAGCATTAATGTTTATAACATTATGCAGATACGTAGGCATACCTGCTAAGTGGCAATCAGGACTTGCAGTGACACCATATCATATAGGACCACATGATTGGGCTCAGTTTTATGTTGAACCATATGGTTGGTTATTTGCAGACTTATCATTTGGGGGGAGTGCATATAAAAAAGGAAATATGGATAAATGGAATTTTTATTTTGCAAATTTAGACCCATTTAGAATGGTTGCAAATTCAGAAGTTCAGCATGAATTTGACCCACCAAAGCAGTTTTTCAGACACGATCCATATGACAACCAAGTTGGAGAATGTGAATACGAGGACAGAGCAATAAGAAGAGAAGAATTCAATGTAAAATTTGAATTAATTGAAATGAAAAAAATATAATTATAAAATTAATTGGTTATATATTAATCAATTAATTTTTTTATTGCTTGAAGCTATAAACATATAGTATTATAATTAAAAAAATTAAACGTAATATAACAAGGAGATCCTATGGTTAGAAATATTAAAAATAACACATTGTATTTTGACGGATGTAACACTGTTGAATTAGCGAAACAATACGGAACACCATTATATGTAATGAGCGAAACATCTATTGTAACAAAATGCAAAGAAATAAGAGATGAATTTTTAAACAAATATGAAAGAACAAGAGCAGCGTATGCAGCTAAAGCATTTTTAACCCTTTCAATGTGCAAGATTATTGAAAGAGAAGGACTTTGTATGGATGTAGTATCAGGTGGAGAATTATATACAGCTATAAAAGCTAATTTTCCTGCAGAAAGAATAGAGTTCAACGGTAACAACAAATCTATAGAAGAATTAGAGCTTGCTATGGATTATAACATTGGAAGAATAATAGTAGACGGTCTTGACGAATTAAATATTATTGAAGATATATGCAGGGCAAAAGGGAAAAAAGCAAATATACTTTATAGAATAACTCCCGGAGTTAAAAGTGATTCACACGATTATATAGTTACAGGAAAAAAGGATTCCAAGTTTGGTATACCATTAGACGATGAAGTTATATTTCCTGCTATTAAAAACGCAATAAATTCTGATCATATTAATTTTATGGGCTTCCATTTTCATGTTGGCTCACAGCTTCATAATAATGAATCACATTTGCAAGCATTAAATATTGTATTAAAGTTAATAAAAGATACTATAGTTAAATATAATTATATTATACCTGAATTAAATATAGGGGGTGGATTTGGAATACGCTATACAGATGCTGATGATAAAAAGCCATATGCATATTTTTTAGACCCTATGATGGAAAAAATCGAAGAGTTTTCTAAGGAAATGAATATAACAAGACCTGAAATTGTTATTGAACCGGGCAGGAGCATAGTAGGTGAAGCAGGAATAACACTTTATACAATAGGTACTATTAAAGATATTAAAGGTATAAGAAAATATGTGTCTGTTGACGGAGGAATGACTGACAACATTAGACCTGCATTATATCAAGCTAAGTATGAAAGTGTTATAGCAAATAAGGCAGAAGAAACAAGCTCTGATTTAGTTACAATAAGCGGAAAATGTTGTGAATCAGGAGATATACTCATTAAGGATGCGCATTTAGCTTTAGCAGAAAGAGGAGATATACTTGCAATATTTTCAACAGGGGCTTATGGTCAGTCCATGGCAAGCAACTACAATAAAAATCCTATGCCTGCAACTGTGTTGGTAAAGGAAGGCAAATCAGAAATTATAGTGAAAAGACAGACATATGATCATATGATTGCAAATGAAGTTATACCTGAATCTTTGATGTAATAACTTAAAAGGAAGTGTTATTATGGAGTTTTACAAAATGCAGGGTGCAGGAAATGATTTTATAATTATCAATAATATGAAATTAGAAATTCCTGTAAACAAATTACCTTCAATAGCAAGAAAGCTGTGCCAAAGAAAAGTATCAATTGGTGCTGACGGTTTTATGGTGGTAGATTACCCTGAGGGAGAAGCAGATTTTAAAATGCGATTTTATAATCGTGATGGAAGCTTAGGAGAAATGTGTGGTAATGGGGCAAGATGTATTTCTCGTTATGCATATATAAACAATATAGCCGGAAAAAGAATGACTTTTGAAACAGGAGCAGGATTAGTAAACTCCGAAGTTTTAGAAGGGCGTTTAGTTAAAGTTATGCTTAACAATCCCGAAGTGATTAAAATAAATAGCGATATTGAAATAGACGGAATAAATTATGAGTGTTCATATATAGAATTAGGAAAACCGGGACTACCTCATGCAGTAGTTAAATACGATCTTCAACAAGCAGATGAAAATAAATTGCGCGAAGTAGGTGTTAAAATAAGGCACTATAAAGGCTTTCCCAAAGGAGCTAATGTTAATTTTTTTGAGGTATTAAATAAAAATTCAGCATTAGTAAAAACTTTTGAAAGGGGGGTTGAAGACTTTACTTTAGCATGTGGTACCGGCTCTGCCTCAACTGCAATTGCTTTAATGTTAAAAGGTTATATAAGTGGGGATAAAGCAAAAATTATAGTTGATGGTGGAGAATTGTTTGTTGAAGTTGAAAGAACAAACAATATTATTGATAAACTATACCTCATAGGAGCTACAAATATAGTTGCAATCGGGAAAGTTATGGATGAAGATTTAGTTATATAATCTATAATTATAAAAGGGGAAGGAATATGATTACAACTAAAAAGACAGTATGGGAAAACTATAAATTTTCTATAACACTGATTATTGCAATATCAATTGGTAGTATAATAGGTGTTATATTTGGTGAAAAAGCAGTAGTGCTTAAACCATTTGGGGATATTTTCTTAAATCTTATGTTTACTGCAGTAACACCATTGGTATTTTTAACAATTGCCAGTGCTGTTGGCAACATGGTAAATATGAAACGTCTTGGTAAAATATTAGGAAATATGTTCCTAATGTTTGTAATAACAGGCTTAATAGCAGCGATTTTAATTATCATAGTAGTAAAAATATACCCACCTGCACAAGGAGTTAATTTAGAATTGCAAGCTTCAGAGGAGTTGCAGAAGCTGACATTTGCTGATCAAGTTGTTGCAGCATTAACAGTAAATGATTTCAGTAAAATACTATCCCGCTCAAATATGTTACCTTTAATAGTATTTTCAATTTTATTCGGATACTGCGTAAGCTCGGTAGGTGGAGAAGACAATATTGTAGCAAAAGCCTTAGAAGCGTTGTCTAAAGTAATGATGAAGTTTATAAGTATAATTATGCTTTACGCACCTATAGGACTTGGAGCATATTTTGCAAGCTTAATAGGAGAGTTTGGACCACAGCTACTTGGTGCATACGCAAGAGCAATGTTAGTTTATTATCCTCTTTGCATTGTATACTTCCTTATTTTCTTTTCAGGATACACATTCTATGCTGGAGGTATAGACGCTACAAAATCATATTTTAAAGAAATAATAGAACCATCAATTACATCAATCGCAACACAAAGCTCAATTGCAACTCTCCCTACAAATCTAAGAGCTGCTCAACGTATTGGTGTACCCAAAGATATTAGAGATATTATACTTCCAATCGGTGCTACAATGCATATGGATGGAACTGTATTATCTTCAATATTAAAAATATCATTTCTATTTGGTGTATTTGGTCAGGAATTTGCAGGAATAGGAACATACCTTACAGCAATTATGTTATCCATATTAGGTGGAGTAGTTATGTCAGGAGTGCCAGGTGGAGGGCTAATAGGAGAAATGCTTATCGTCAACATGTATGGATTTCCCCCTGAAGCATTTCCAATAATAGCAACCATCGGCTTCTTAGTAGATCCACCGGCAACATGGCTAAATGCTACAGGCGATACTGTTGTTTCAATGATGGTAACTCGTATAGTTGAGGGTAAGAATTGGATGGCGAAAAAACTAACACAAACAGAAGAAATACTATAAATGAAAATAAGATTCCTCAATGTTCAGAAATACATTTATTTTTAAGAACTAAGTGAGGAATCTTTCTTTTTAAATAACTTTAAATTTAAATTTGAGATGATTAATCCAATCAAAATAACAACTACGCCAATCCATTGCATACTTGAAAGCTGTTCGTTAAGAACAATTCTTGCTGACAATAGAGCTATAACAGGAACTAATAAAGGAATAGGTGCTACCTTTCCCATAGGATATTTACTTATAAGCATACTCCAAACTCCATAACCAATCAGAGTTGCTCCAATAGCTAAATATAAGACTGCAAATATGGATATGGCATTTAAATTAATTAAAGTGTTATAAATTGTTTGTGGTGTGTCAAGTACAAATGCTAACGCCATTAGAGGTATAGGAGGAACTAAAGCTGACCAGACAACTAAACTGAACATATCAAGCTTGTCTCCTTTCTCTTCTGCTTTATTAGATGCAATCCTTGCAATTATATTTGATGCTGACCAGAAAATAGGAGCTAATAAATTTAATATAATAGCTAAAAAAGGAATAGCAGTTATACCATCAGTTGTATTGGCAGCACCTATAACAAATAGTCCCAATGCTGCAATTATTGAACCGATAATTTGCTTTTGTCTCAGTTTTTCATTTAATAAAAATACTGCCATAACAGGAGATATGAATGCTTGTATTTGCAAAACTATGGATGCAATACTTGCAGGCATTCCAATTTCCATGGCATAAAACAAGCACGCAAACTGTCCAACACCAACACTTAGACCGTAGAGTGCAATATATTTGAAATTAGTCTTTGGTTTCTTAACAAAAAACACGGCAGGAAAAGCTGTAAATATGTATCTTAATGTAATTAAAAGCATTGAAGGAACACCTTTAAGCCCTAATTTAATAACAGTAAAATTAATACCCCACATAATTACAAGCAATGTTGCAAGTATAACGTCTTTTCTCTTCATAATGACACCTTTCTGAACTCATATATAAGAACATTATATCACTCAAAATTCTATTATCAATTTAAATAATTTTTTAACATTTTTTATGCTCTTAACATCAATCCAACATATTTTTTAACCGCTTTCAAGGAACCTATAGTTATCCTGATTATATTTTTAATACCGTACTTCTTAATCATTTCAGTATTTTTGTTTACAAATAAGTTAACATATAAATTTGTTTTTAATAACTGCCAATAATAAGTTCTTAAGCTCATCCTTGAAGGTTTAATCATAACTTGACCAAAACTCCATCTCTCGTATTCATCAGCATCATAAATTAGCCTTTCTCTATAAACTTCATATATAGGCAAGTTGGGAAATGGTGTTAATGGACTTATAGAAGTAATTTGAGGTTTTAACATATTTATATATTTTCTAAATGATTTAAAATCATCATTTCCCCAATCGGGATGAGCCATAAAAGAAGCCCAAACATCAATATTTAATTTTCTCAATATTTTAGAAGCTTTAAAATTATCCGAGGTGTTTGACTTTTTATTATAACTAACCATTTCATTATCGCTGAAGGTTTCATAACCAACTAACAATGCCTTCAAACCAAGTTCCTTAAGTTTTTTTAAATAATCCTTGTAATCAATTATTCCTTTAACAGAAGCATACATTATATAGTTTTTATTAATATTTAATTCTTTAATAATATTAATAAAAGCTATAATTTTTTCTTCACTACATAGAAAGTCATTGTCCAAGAACATTATAGTTGGCTCTTTTATATTTATTAAATCTTTCTTAGTAAGCTCAATATCAATTAATTTCTCTTTAGCACCTTCAATCCTCCATCTAAGACAAAAATCGCATACCTTTTCACATCCGGTACCAAATTCCATTATTGCAGCAGGTCGATATCCAAAATAAGAATATTCATGACGATACTTTTTGGTTGAGTTCCTGTCAGGTAGCATATATTCATTACGACCTTTTATACCTGTTGATTCATAATTTAACTGCTTAGCTCTAACCCCATCAATTAACTCAGTTATATTACAATTTAAATTGTGGACTAACTTTTTTAAGTTGCTTGAATTTGTGTATTCAAATATATAATCAACGGAATTATGATAAAAGGAATTAGGATTTAAATAGCTTTGAGTTCCTCCAACAAATGTATTGATATTTGAATTTACATTCTTCACTTCATTGCACAGATCCAACACTTTGTTTACATCAATACAAAGAGAAGTAATTCCTACAATGGCAGGTTCATATTCAGTGATTTTCGCAGACAAACTTAAGTCATCAATCATCATATCAAATATTTCAACTTCATTACTATGCTTCAGGACACCATAAACCATCTCAAGCCCTAACGGCTCAGAGAACATGAAATCACTTAATGTAATTGCTTGCCTTATCCTTGGTGGTCTTACTAATAATATTTTCATCATAACCTCTATCTAAAAAATATTCGGTGTGATTTTCTGTTTTATTTGATACCTGTAAAACAAATTAACCACACAATAAAATAAATATTTTCCGGGTTTTTTAACAAATTCTTTTCTCAAAATATTTCTTTTAATTATAGATTTATAAGTAAATAAAGATTTATATAAATTCCAATAAGCATCTGTTAATTCTTGAGGGTTCATGTTTTTAGGTTTATGGACAGCTTCAGTTCCATCAAAGGAGTAAATATTTTTATTAATCAACCTACCTTCTGCTTCCATATCCTTAAAAAACTTAGTTCCGGGAATAGGTGTCAATATATAAAATCTTGGAACAGATATTTTGTTTTCTTCTATAAAATCCTTAGTCATTTCAATTGATTCAATGGTATCACCCTCGCCACCAACTACCATTTCAGTTGAAACATCAATTCCATGTCTTCGTATGTTTTTGATTAATTCAGGATATTTAGAAGGATTTGCCCAACCTTTGTTCATTCCTATTAAACTTTCCCGGGAAATGCTTTCAAGCCCAAAACTTAAAGTGGTACATCCGCTTTCCGCTAACTCCTTTAACAGTTCATCTTCCTTACCTATTTTTATATCACATTGACTCATCCATTCCATGTTGAGATTTTTTATTTCTTTCAACAATTCATGTAAGTATTCCCTGTCAGAAAATATATTATCATCCAACAGTAAGAATTTTTTAAAGCCTAATTTCTTAACCTGCTTAATATCTCTAACAACATCATGGAGTGGTTTTTTAATATAATGTCCTTTATATAGGCAAGCTACTGAGCAAAAGCTACATGTGTTTGGACATCCTCTACCTGCTTGCACTGGAAGAAAATCTCCGATTTTTTTGTTGACAATCAAGTCAAATCGAGGCAATGGTGTGGAAAAAAATCCGTTTTGCAAATTTCTCTCATATACGTTTTTAAGC
>JAEZGU010000319.1 GCA_023416855.1 Bacillota bacterium | reverse complement strand
GGATTCTGCTGGCTATAAATTTGATAAATATATAAAAAGTGATCATTTTGAATTATATTATAACTCAGATAATAAGTCCAGTAAGCTAAATGCCGAAGGTTCCATAGAAATATTGGAAAATGAATATGGCAGTATAATAGACTTTTTTGGTGCTGATGAAAATGAAATACCTATAGTTAAAATAAATATGTATGAAGATTATGAGCAATTAAGACAAGTTTTAATTAAAGAATTAAACTATGATATCAACTTACTAAAATCTATAAATATAGCAGGATTTGCTGTTAAAACAAATACATTTTATTATATTCTGAGGCATGATGAAAGAAATGTTGATTTAAAAACACTTTTAGTGCATGAATTTACTCACAATGTTACAATGGCATTGGCAAATAAAAAGCGCCATGATGATTGGATGTGGGAAGGATTAGCTATGTATTTAGCGCAGGATAAAGATAAATACGAGCCTTATTATGAGGATATGATAAATAACGGTTTACCTCAAATAATCAAATTAAGATTTTACTCACTTGATAGATATAAATATGGATACAGTATGGTAGAATATATAATTGAAGAATACGGAAAAGAAAAGCTTATTGAGCTATTCAAAGAATATGAAGATTTTGGAAAAGTTCTAAATGTTACAGAGGTTGAATTTAGAGATGGTTGGATAAAATTTTTAAATAACAAAATAAGTTAAATTATAAAGGAGAATTATTATGAAAATCAGGTAATATAGGGGGCTTATTATGAAAAAGATAATTTTAATTGGATTTGCTTTAATTTTATCAATTGTTATAATAATCTTCAATAAAACAACAACAGTTGGTGAAATTGTTAAACCATATTCAACAGAAAACTTACCTGAAGAAATGAAAACATCTATATACTTCTCATGTTTTTCAAGCAAAGAATTAAATGTAACCAATTATGAATCAAAAAAAGAAATTGTAAATTTATTAAGTAGTATAAAAGTAAAAAAACCGTTAGTTACTCCGCCTAAAATTTACAATCCAAAATTAAAGGAAACTTATCACATATTTTTTAATAATTATGAGGATGAAGAAGATAATATTTACATATATACTTTAAATAGAAAGTATATACGCATAAATGACAAAACATATAAAATATCTAATAATCCAGATTTATTTAGTTTATACAATATAATAATTAATGATCAACCAAAAGGTTCTATTGATGAATTTTATTATAATTTAATAGAGTAGAATTGCTGCTTATTACTATCAGAAATACAGAAATGAGGTAAAACAGATGGACAGATTTACAAATGAAGAACTGGCAGAAGCACTACATGTTGTAACTTCAACTATTAATAAATGCGAAAAAATGAAGTTAAAATTTAACGAGGGCACCTCACAGCACACACTACTTAAAAACAGAATAAAAGCACTGCATATTTCAAAAGCGTTGATAACAAATGTGAGTGTTTTGGACAAATATACAAAAGAAGAATTGATACAAGCATTACCCCCTGTATCTTCAATTATTAGCAAATGTGAAAAAGCTCAGCTGAAATTTTCGGCGGGTACTTCTCATCACACCCGTTTAAAGAACATAATAGATGCCATGTATATATCAAAATCTTTAATAACGGAAGAAATAATTAAGAACTAAATTGTATAACTGTTGAGGCAAAAGCTTTGGCAGTTATTTTTATGTTATCAAATTAAATTTTCTTGAAATATCATTTTATTCATTGACATAACTACTACTATGCGGTACAATGTAGTTAACTATTATGTGGTGCAAGGTAGGTGAAAAAATGGTAGACAAATCTCAATTATTAAGGGGTACCTTAGAAGGGTGTATAGTAAAAATAATTGGTGCTGAAGAAACATACGGATATGAAATAATATCCCGCTTACAGGGTTATGGTTTTGATGATGTGAGTGAAGGTACAACTTATCCTATTTTAGTAAGACTTGAAAGAAAAGGAATTATAACGTCTAAATACAAAGAGTCACCCCTTGGCCCAAAAAGAAAATATTACTATTTAACTGAATTAGGACAAGAATTTTTACGTGAATTTGAGATGGTATGGAATGATGTAAAAAAATCAGTTGATAAAGTGTTGAAAGGGGAATGATTATGTTTAAGAATGAAATGCTCTTACTTAAAAAAGAAAATGAAGTGCAAATAAAAAATTTAAGGGATGACGATGTGCAAACTATAAAGGATATCATGAAAAGTATGAGTATATTTAAGGTTAACTCTTATGATGCACAAGTAATAAAAAGAGATTTGATAGGTATGGCGCAGGAATTTGAACTAAGAAATAAAACTTTACATGATGCAATTGGGAACGATGTAAAAGGATTTGCAAATGAAATTATAGAAAATAGTGGTGGACCGTGTAAATGCGAAATTTTTTTAGGATTTTTGTTAAAGCTTTCAGGATACTTTTTTGCTTGGTTTCTTGTTTTATCTGTTGGGGCGTATGGAGGAAGCTTAGGCTGGAATGTTGATCCGATTATATTTTTATTTTACTTTTCAGTCGTAATACTAAGCTTTGTAACAGAGGGGCTAATAGATCCTATATTCAGCACAGAAAAAGGATTTAAGAAAGAATTTGGTTCACTAATTCCCATAATATTATTTTTAGCTGTATCAATTATATACTATTTTTTATATGATAAACAGAATGTAAGACAAATTGATGTGGGTTATATAGTGCTTATTTCAGGTGTATCATACTTGATAACAAAGTATTTAAATTCTAAAAACATTCAAAATTTAGCCAGTAATAAAAAGAATTTTATTCAAGATTTAAGATAATTATTATATTTGACCCGCAAATTTCTATTCATTCGCAATTTGTGAAAAAGTCAATGGGGAGAATTGAAAATGATAATAATTAAACTAAAGTTTATTCTGTGTTTAGTATTAGCTATACTTTTATTAGGTTGTAATAAAGTAGACCAAGGTAATCTAAAAGAAATAAATAAAAATACAGATACCATTAAAGAAGTTAAAGAAGGAAATTTAGATATTACAGATAAAAACATATATGGATTTGACAACAGAAACAGAATAGAAGAAATAGATAAAAACGGTTATTTTGAGGATTCTGCTGGCTATAAATTTGATAAATATATAAAAAGTGATCATTTTGAATTATATTATAACTCAGATAATAAGTCCAGTAAGCTAAATGCCGAAGGTTCCATAGAAATATTGGAAAATGAATAT